>CAYJHF010000151.1:0-5244 GCA_964369905.1 uncultured Mailhella sp.
TCAAAAAGTATAATATTTCACCCAATAGTTTTAAGCAATAATATAAAAAAAGCCTGCTAAGCAGGCTTTTTTATACATATTTATGATTTGGAATTATTCCCTATTGCCCATAAGTCTAAGGAGCATGAGGAAAAGGTTTACAAAGTCAAGATATAGGGTGAGTGCACCTAAAATTGCACCTCTACGAATGGCCACAGCATCATCTAAAGGTGCTGATTCGCCCATTTGTTTAATTTTTTGTGTATCATAAGCTGTTAGTCCGGCAAATACAATAACACCAACCACGCTTATAACAAAGCTCATCATACTGCTTTCAAGGAAGATGTTTACTATACTGGCTAAAATAATACCCCATAGTCCCATAATAAGGAAAGAGCCAAAGCCGGTAAGATCACGCTTAGTCACAGCTCCAAAAATACTCATTCCGGCAAACATTCCTGCTGATACAAAGAAAGTTTGAGTTATGGAAGTGCTGGTATAAATCATAAAGATAGGGGCAAGCATAATACCCATAAGAGATGCGTAGAGTAAGAAAAAGCCGGTGGCAGCACTTGAGCTAAGAGTATGTATTTTAGCGGACAAAAAGAAAACCATGCCAAAAACTGCGACAATAAGAACTATTTGAGCAATCATATTGCCAAAGAATATGTTTAACAAAGCAGGTGAGCTAGCCACAAAAAAAGCTGCAACAGCTGTAACCCCAAGGGCAACTGTCATCCACAAGTAAACTTGTTGCATAAAGATGGAAGCTCTTGACGGACTATAAGCCCTAGTTTGGGTTTGTTGTTGAAAATCGTTCATTGTTCCTCCATTATAAAGAAATTAATTTTATAAAAACAATATTTTTTTAATCTGTCTGTAAGAGAGTATAATTATTATTCTGCAAAAAGCAAGTTATATTTATTTAAGCTGTGGCATATTAATTGTTAACATATTATAGTACACTCTGAAAAATAGAATACATATTGCTAAAGGCTCAACTAATTTCAATTACGGATTGCTCACTTATATTGCTATGTCCTCACCACTTGCGTGACTTGTACTCGAAATAACGTTCGTAACTGTCAATTGCGAAGAGGTTAGCTAAAACAAACGTGGCATTATTCGTTAAAGGCTGTTCATATTTAATAAAAATATAAAAATTTTTATTAAAAACCATAATCAAATAAAATAATTGAACATTTGTGTAACTAATTATAATATAAGATTATTTTTCATTAAGGAAAAAATATTCAATAAATTTAAGCCTGCTTGTAAAAAAATTTTGCTATTTTATTTAAAAAAAGCTTGCCAAGTATTATTTTTTGAGCTATAGATTATTTACTTGATTTATGAAAATGGAATTATAAAGTTTATTACGCAAATTCATACGTATAAAAACTTAAATTTTTTTTAAATTTATTAACCGCCGTAAGGCAAAAAAATTATGAGGTAAAATGCAATGAAAAAACTTACAACTCTTCTTTTGGCTGCAGGGCTTGTTGTTTCATCATTCAGCGGTGCTAAAGCCGGTGAATTTATTCCTAATGCCCAATTTATCAACCAATATACCTGGGGTACAGGTGGTGAAGGAATGTTAGAAGGCGGAGACGACAAAGAACACTTTGAAGCTCTTCTTCGTTTACGTCTCGGCTTTGACTACATTGCCAGCGAAAGCCTAAGCGGAACTTTCCTCTTCCAAGTTGGTGCTTATGAGTACAAAATTCTTGATGCTCACTACAATGATAATAATTCTTTCCGCGTTCGTTTAGCCTATGTTGACTGGGTTGTACCTACCACTGATGTTAAAGTTCGTATGGGCTTACAACCATTTGCTATGCCTGCTTTTGCTGTAGGTAGCAACATTATCAATGGCCGTGGCACAGGTGTAACCGTTGTTGCTCCTATTACCAATGACTTCAATTTAGTTGCCGGTTGGATGCGTGCAGTTGATTCATCAGAAAATAATGATTACAATGCAGGCTTAGATAATGAAGGCGATGAAGCTGACATCTTTGCATTAATTGCCGATTATAAAAATGATAACTTCCACTTTGCTCCTTATGCTGCCTTTGTAACCATGGGACAAAATACAAATGTTATCTCTGATGGTAATGTAAAATTCCCAACCGTTTTAGATCTAACTTCAGGTGAACTTGGTTTCGGAAACATTCCTGTAAATAGTACTGGTGCCGTAATTCCAGGATGGGATCATCTAGGTTATGAAGGAGCTACCGCTTGGTTAGTTGGTGCTAGCTTCAAACTTACCATGTTTGATCCTTTCACCTTTGCTCTAGATGCTTACTATAGCTCAGGTGATGCCAATTACGACGCTGCAAATATCGACGATCAAGATATGAATGGTTTCTTAGTAGCCGCTTCTGCTTCCTATAAAACCCAATATGGTGTTCCTGCCATTAAGGGTTGGTATGCCAGCGGTAATGACGAAGCTGATTTTGAAAGAAATAGTGCTGGAGATATCACAGGACTTAGAGATGGTGGGCTAGGACAACCTATTGCTTTAGCCGGTGCTTTTGCTCCTACTACTATTATGTTTGAAGATCAAGTTATGGAAGGCCGTTGGGCTAACCAAACCGAAGGTAATGCCGGCGGAACTTGGGGTGTTTTAGTTGAATGGGCTGGTTTCTCATTTATTGATAAACTAACTCACACTGCTCGTGTTGCTTACATTGAAGGTACCAACGAACAAGGTAGCTTGGCAATTAAAGCAGCTGGCGAAAACTACTTAGCCTACCTCTATGACGACGAAGACGTTGTAGAAGTAAACCTTAACAGCACTTATGAAATCTACAAAAACTTCACAGCTACTTTGCAACTCGGTTGGTTAACTGCTGATCTTAGCGAAGATTCCAGAGGTGAAATTCGTGACGATATGGACGATGACATCTTCCGTTCAGCTCTTAGCTTTGTTTACAAATTCTAATTTTAGAATTACATAAAGAATTAAGCCCCTCATTGAGGGGCTTTTTTTTGCCATTATAAGAATAAAATTGCCACACTCTCAGCACTTGCGTTTTTTGTTCTTGCAATGACGTGCGTAGATATGTGGCAACTTTATTAAAGCTGTAGCTTAGCTAACTTCATCTTTATATTTTTGATAAATTGCCACAATTATTTCTTCAATTTCACAAAAAGCCTCCACAACTTGCGGATCAAAATGGCTTCCTGAGTCCTCTTTTAAAATCCTTATGGCATCTTCCCAAGTCCATTCAGGTTTATAAGAACGCTTTGAAATCAAAGCATCAAAAACATCTGCCACAGCAACAATTCTGGCTTCAAGGGGAATTTGCTCACCTTTTAAAATCGGAACAGACTCATCACCTGAATAACCCTCTCCATTCCACTTTTGATGGTGGTGCATGGCAATGTTTTTAATCAAAGTGTCCGTGCTATCAATGGCCAAAGAAAAAATATTTGCCCCGATAAAGGCGTGCCTTTGCATATTTAAGCGCTCTTCATCATTTAGCTTTCCTGGTTTTTTCAAGATTTCCTTTGGAATTCCAACCTTGCCCACATCGTGCAATTTGGCTGCCAATCTAATTTGCCCTCTAATGGTGTGGCTTTGATCTATATTGTCATCTCTTTTAGCAGCAATATGACTATAAATTTCAGCAGAAATAGCACCAACCCTTTCTACGTGTGCTCCGGTTTCATTGGGATCGTGTAGGCTTGTAATATGGTGTAAGCGATGCGCCATTTCTTCAATTAGCTTTGCCCTTTCAATAACGCTAGCGGTTTGGGTGGCCAAAAGGCTTACCAAGGGAATAACTTTTTTGGGAAAAGCAACAGATTTACCCTGCTCTTGCCTGTTAATTAGCTGAATAACACCAAGTAAACTATCGCCATGGCCAAGAAGTGGCACACAAAGCACAGATTTTGTATAATAATTTGTTGCCTTATCAAAACTATCATTAAAGGTAAATGGGTATTCACTTGGAATATCTCTTACATCATGCAAGTTAACAATCTTCTTGGTGTATGCACAGTAACCGGCAATGGAATTAGGAGAAATTGGAATTCTTGTGTTAGAATAGGAATGTTTACTGGCTTTGTCATCTGCAAAGAGCTTATCGTTGTGGGTGTAAGAAAAAACTAAATCATCGCCATCAACCAAATAAGCTGTTCCGGCTTCGGCAAAGGTTATTCTTCTGGCTTCAGCTAAAATGCTGTCCACAATAAAATAAGTGTCTGTATAGGAAAGCAATTTTATGGAAAATTCATTAATCCACTTCATGGAGTTAACTACAGGAATATAGTCATAAATAAAGTCAGGGTGTTCAACTCCATAGCGCAATGTTTCTTTGGCAAAACTAAGTTTCATATTTTTTTTAGCCGCCAAGGGCTCAAGCTTTCTTGCCAAAGCATCGGTTTCAGAGTCAGAGCGTTTAATATTGTGATGGGTAAAAACAATATGCTCAATGCTACTTTCTTCTAGAATGTCAAGCCAATATTCCATGGGTGGATGTCCCCAGCCCACATGATTTTTATATTCTTCCATGGTAAAGTAGCTGTCCACAAAACAGAGCTTTGCTCCATAGAGAATTTTTTGGACTATTTTAGTTTCCTTACGTCTATCAGGTGATATTTCCACATCAGATAATATAACCGCTGTTCCCTTTGGAGAAATGGCTTTAATGCCGTGGCAAATGCCACCGTGTGGCACAAGAGGTGCTTCAATTGTTATGTCATTTATTGTAATGGGAACATTGGCATCAAGTTCATGAATGTTTAATTTACATTTTAGGTGATTAGTTTTTAGTGGGAAGAAAATGCCGTTAAAAAAAGTGTCCAATAAATGGCTTTGGCCTTGGGGTAAATATAGATTTACTTCCCAGTTTGGGGAGTGTAGAGGTTTAAAAAAGCTTAAACCAGAAACATGATCTAAATGCCAATGGGAGATAAAAATATGCAGTTTACCACTTTCCGGCATACGATCCCCAAGCTCCACAATACCTGTTCCGGCATCTACAATGATCTGTTCATAATTATGAATTTCATCACTGACATAATCATCGTGAATAATTTCATAACAAATAGTATTGCCACCATATTCCAACTTATCGCTTTGCACTATGGTGCAAGAACCTCTGGTTCCCCAAGTTTTTATATACATATTTGCTCCTGAAATTATATATAAAATAAAAAAATGTATTAAATAATAGTTCGTAACAATTAAAAAATCAAGTATTTAAATAGTCGATGCTAAAAATAGCAATAACTATTTGAAAACAAAGATAAATAAAG
>CAYJHF010000152.1:0-3935 GCA_964369905.1 uncultured Mailhella sp.
ATTGCACAAATAAAGATGGTTTTGGTCCAACATGGGGCAATTCCCTATTTGAAGATGCAGCAGAATTTGGCCTCGGTATGTACGATGCTTATCAACAAAGAGTAAACTCTGTGGTGCAAGTTGCAGAAAAAGCTTTAAAAGAAAAAACTTCAAAAGAAGTAAAAACAGCTATTCAAAATTGGCTTGACAATCGCCATGATGGTATCTTGTCACGCCAATATGGTGATGAATTATTTGAAACCATTGTGGAAGCTCCAAACCTAATGGATAGCGAAAACTTACATTCCTTAGTCCACAGTTCAGACCTTTTCACTAAGAAATCATTCTGGATTTTTGGTGGTGATGGGTGGGCTTATGACATTGGCTTTGGTGGACTAGACCATGTTTTAGCCAGTAATGCCGATATAAATATCTTTGTCATGGACACAGAAGTTTATTCAAATACCGGCGGACAAGCCTCAAAAGCAACTCCACTTGGTTCCATTGCGCAATTTGCTGCCAGTGGTAAACCTGTGAAGAAAAAAGAGCTTGGACGCATGGCCATGACTTATGGTTATGTATATGTGGGTTATGTAAGTATGGGTGCTGATATGAACCACACTTTAAAGGTATTCAAAGAAGCAGAAGCCTATCCAGGTCCATCACTTATTATTGGTTATGCTCCTTGTATTAACCAAGGTATTCGCAAAGGTATGGGTAAGAGTATGGAAGAAGCTAAACTTGCTACCAAGAGTGGTTATTGGCCATTATATCGCTTTAACCCAAGCCTTGTCGAAGAAGGTAAAAATCCATTTAGCTTGGATTCAAAAGCCCCTGATGGAAGTATGCAAGAGTTTATTAAAAATGAAAATCGTTTTGCTCAACTTGTGAACTCAAACCCAGAGTTGGCTAAAAAATATAATGAAACTCTTGAAAAACAATACAATGAAAGATTTGAAGAGCTGGAAAAACTAGCCGGTAAATAATTAGTACAAGCTGAAAAAATCATTTTTTGACTTTTTCAGCTTCTTAATTCAAAAATCTGCAAGAAAATTGCTTATTTTAAGCTTATTTCTTGCAGATTTTTTTGTGTTGTTTTACCAAACTTATTTTATAACAATGAGTTAATATATTAAAAGTTTTGTGGGGGAGAGCTCGAGAGGGGGAATTTTTTCAAAAATTCCCCCTCTCGAAAATAAACTTATAAGCAGATTTATAAATTGCCTTTTAGTCCAATTTCTTCAGCCTTTGCTTTCATACCGTCAATGGTTAGCAGAATAACTTCATCAAGTTCAAGGCCAAGCATATCACAGCCTTTTAGTATAACTTCGCGATTTGCTCCGGCTGCAAAAGATTTATCCTTAAATTTCTTCTTTATTGATTTTAGCTCCAAGTCCAAAACACTCTTGGAGGGGCGCATCAAACAGGCGGCATAAATCAACCCTGTAAGTTCATCAATTGTATATAAAACTTTTTCCATTAAACTTTCCGGTAACACATCTGTACAAATGCCATAGCCATGGCTTTGCATGGCGTGAATATAAAATTCATCAACATTTTGTTCCCTTAGAATTTCTGCTGATTTTTTACAATGTTCGTCCGGAAATTGTTCATAATCAAGATCATGGATTAATCCAACCACTCCCCATATACTTTCATCTTCTCCATGGGTTCTGGCAAAGGCCTGCATAACAGCTTCAACAGTAAGGGCGTGGGTAATAAGGCTTGGAGATTTGGTATATGTTGTTAAAATTTCAAATGCCTGTTCTCTTGTTAAAATTTGTTCCATTTATTTTCTCCATACAAAAATTTAATATAAGTTGATAATTTTGCCTTTTTTTAAAAAAAAGTCAAATTTGAATTGGAGTATTTCCAGTAAAAAATAATACTGTCAATGTGCTAAGATATTTTTATATGAGCTATATTTTATAAATTGCTATTAGTTAATTTTTAGTTTACTGTTTAGTTAATAAATTTATAACCCTTAGGAGAGTTTTATGAGTAGTACAAATTTCAAAGATTTAATTTTTTCAAAGTGTTATATTGACGGAAAATGGGTTTCCACTACTGAAACCATAAGTGTTTATGATCCAGGCAATGGTGAACTTATTAGCACTGTGCCAAATTGTAAAGCTAAGGAAACCAAGGAAGCTATTGATGCTGCTCACGCAGCTTTTAAACCATGGAAAGCTCTCTGCGCCAAAGAACGTGGAGCATTACTAATGAATTTCTATAATTTAATTGAGGAAAATAAGCAAAGTCTTGCCCAAATTCTAAGTCTTGAACAAGGTAAACCACTGCCAGAATCCTTGGCAGAAATTGCCATGGGAGCTAGCTACCTCCCTTGGTATGTGGAAGAGGCAAAGCGTACAAATGGCAAGGTTATACCTCGTCCAAGAGCAAATGTTCGTCCCATAACTCATCTTGTGCCTGTAGGAGTTGTTTTTGCCATTACTCCTTGGAATTTTCCCTCATCTCTTGTAATTAGAAAGATTGCCCCCGCCCTTGCTTCAGGTTGCACCATGGTTATTAAAGCTCCGTCCTTTACTCCTTATAGTTCGCTTGTTTTAGCTCACTTGGCAGATAAAGCCGGTATTCCAAAAGGCGTGTTAAATATTATTACAGGCGATCCCAAAGCCATTGGCGATGAAGCTTGTAGTAATCCAAAGGTTCGCAAAATCAGCTTTACCGGTTCAACTCCCACAGGAAAAGAATTAATGGCTAAAGCATCAAGCACAATGAAGCGTTTTTCCATGGAACTTGGCGGAAATGCTCCATTTATTGTTTTTGATGATGCTGATTTAAAACTAGCCATTCCGGCAGCCATAGGTTGTAAGTTTAGAAATGCAGGACAAACTTGCATCAGTGCCAACCGCTTCTTTGTGCAAAAAAACATGGTGGACAGTTTTACCAGTGAATATATGGAACAAATTAAGAAGTTTAAAGTTGGTTATTGTTTTGATGAGGGAGTAAATATTGGCCCTATGGTTAATGAAAAAGCCATTAAAAAAGTTGAAGATTTAATTGCCGATGCTGTTGCCAAGGGTGCTAAAATCTTGCTTGGCGGTAAACGTCACAGCCTTGGCGGACTATACTTTGAACCAACCGTTCTGATGGGATTAACCAAGGAAATGAGAATTTTTAGAGAAGAAATCTTTGGACCTGTGGTGGCCATTATGCCTTTTGAAACCGAACAAGAAGTTACAGAACTGGCCAATGATTGTGAAGTTGGCTTAGCTTCCTATGTGATGACCAATAACCTTGGACGCTCTTGGCGTATGTCTGAAAACCTTGAATTTGGCATGGTTGGAATAAATGATGCTGTGCTTGCCATGCCGGAAGTACCCTTTGGCGGTGTAAAGGAAAGTGGTGTTGGCAAAGAAGGAGCTTCTGAAGGCATAGTCGATTATATGGAAGTTCGTTATGCCCTTTTTGGCGGAATTAATGAATAATTTTTAGAAAGTTACTTTTTGGGGAAAACTTTTGTAAACACTTTATAGAGATGATGCTTAGTTTCACTGCGTTTAACAAAAGCGGTTTCCAAAAGTCCCCACTTTCAAAAACTTACCACAAGCACTTAAAAGTACTGATGTATTTTTAAGTGCTTTAAATTTATAAATAGCAGTTATAAAGTAATATTTAACAGTGCAATAAATTTGCACTTATGCCTATACAGTTATGATATTAATTTCATTTGAAATTAAAATATTTAAACAAGCAAGTCTTTACAATTCAAGAAATATAGAGTTTTCCTCAGCAAAACGATCAAATATTTCAAGATATTTTTGACTTTTCTCTCTGTCTTGTTGCCCATATATTATGGCAATAAAGGCAAGCAGGGCAACAGGTGTAACAAAAATATCTGCATAGGAAACAAGGTCAACCGGAGTGATTAATGAATATTTTGAAAACCCTATACTGGGGCAAAAGGCACTATTTGTAATAGAAACTATAGT
>CAYJHF010000152.1:3945-5018 GCA_964369905.1 uncultured Mailhella sp.
TAAAGAATTTGGACCAATAGAGTTTATATTATTAATTGTGCTTATACTACTTTGTTTAATTAATATTACATTATCTGTAACCTTAGTTAGCATTTGAAATAAATACATAGCCAAAGGATAGCTACCTAAAAATCCTAAGATATAGATTTTATCAGCATTTTTCATTTCTTGGATTACAAATTCAAATTCAGCACTATTTAAAATTTCCTCAATTTGCTCAAGGTTTTTTATTCCCAAATCAAGTATTTTTTTTAGCTCTATTTGCTTTAACCCAGAAGTTTTATAGGTTGGTTGTTCAATTATTTCAGGAGTATAAGAAAATCTATCCTTTGCTGAAAGTTGAATTTGTATGGCCTGGTGTGCTTCCTTTGAAAATTGTAAAAATCCACTATAGCCAAGTGCACGGCAAAATCTTAAAAGTGTTGATTGGGAAAAACCTGTTACTTGAGAAAGTTCTGACAAGGAAGAGTAGGATAGAAATTCCGGGTGGGCTATATATGAGTCTGCTATTTTACGCTGAGTTGGAGAAAAAGTATTGTATTTTTTATGAATAAGTTTATGAAATTTTTCAGCATAAGAATAGTTGTTTAAAACTTCTGTTTGGGATTGAGATTTTGTCTGATCCATTTATTTATCCTAATTAGATGATATAATGTATAAATTTTATGTTTTGGTAAAAGATAGTTCTACTTTTGCTTGTTATTAGACATAAGTTTATACATTTATTTATATTATATTTTTTTGGTAGTCAAATAAATATTTGATTGTAGTTTTTCGTTTGAAAATGCTCTAATCAAGAGTGGTTTCATTTTTTCAGCTTTACTTTTATCAACGCAAGCAGAACAGTTGAAATTTTTATTTCATTTATTAAAAAATAATATAAATTATTTTAGTACATTATATTTTAAGGCAAATCAAAAAAATTTTAACACTTGACATTTTTATTTCATAAGATATAAGTATTCTATAAATTGTGAAATAAATTTTTCATTATTTATGCAATTGTTTTAAACACTGTGTTTGACAGAATAGTCAAATAACTTTTAGAATTATGAAGTGAGAATTGCAAGAGT
>CAYJHF010000153.1:0-438 GCA_964369905.1 uncultured Mailhella sp.
GTTCAACTGAAATAAAACCAGGGGCTTTCATTACATGAGGTACTGCTTTTTCCACGCTTTTAAACATTCCGTCAACACCGTCTTTTTTAGGTGTAACTTCAAAAATTGTAATTGATTTTGCCATAAAATAAGTCCTTTAATAAAAATTTATGACTAAGCTCTAGCACAATAAAAAATATATTTCTTCCTAAAATTGCACACGCAATTTTGAGAATTATAGATAATAACGTTCAAAGAAATCTTTTAAAATAAATTTAAAAACCTGGTATTTTTGTGGGTATTTATAAAATTTATCAGAAAAACCTCAACAATATCAGCAGGTAAATAAACACTAGCCACTCCGAATGTGGCAAACCATTGAATATAAAGCAAATGCCATTGAACAATTTAGAAAGGGCGATGTTCTTCAGCGTAGTATCGAAGACGTACAATCAGAAG
>CAYJHF010000153.1:448-5009 GCA_964369905.1 uncultured Mailhella sp.
TGTTATTGAAATTTGATATAATATTGCTGTAAAGGGTGATTCTCCGGAAAGAATTTGTCCTGTCATCATTCCTGGCAAGGAAATAATACCCATGCCGAGCATAGAGTTGATTGTGGGAAGTAATGCTGTTTCAAGGGCGTGGTTAACCATAGGTAGAAGAATTTTTTTGGGTTTTGCACCTTGATTGAGCAAAACTTCAATTTGAAGTTTAGAATTTTTTATTTTTTCCGTAAAAGATTTAACTCCAAGAGCAACTCCTGTCATAGCATTTCCTAGTATCATGCCACTTATTGGAATAAGATATTGTGGATTTATAAGGCTTTCCCCAACAACTATTTTGATAAAAAAAGCAATAATAACAAGTGCCGATGAAGAAATTGAGCCGGCAATAATATATTGAAACTTTCTACTTATACCTTTATTGACTTTTAATACCCTCTGTATGGCAAAAACTGTCATTATGATTACATACAAAATAATCAAAGCAGAATGTGCTTCTTCAAGCAGATACATCAATACATATCCTGCCAAAACAAGTTGAACCGTCATTCTCACACTTGCAATAAAAAGTAATTTTGTTTGTGATATTTTGCTAATTTTCATGACTAAACCTACTAAGAGGAGAAGTAAGTAGATTAAGGAAAAATTAAATATGCTAATATGAACTGCATTATCCATTAGTTTTTACTCCGTTTAAATTAATTATATTTTCAGCAAATTTTTCAACAAGTTTATCATCATGACTGATTGCAATTAATGTTTTTCCATTTTCTTTTATATAATTGATAATATTATTAAAAACTTTGTTAGCATTTTTGCTGTCAAGGGCAGAAGTAGCTTCATCAAGCATAATTGTTTCAGCCTCCATTGAAAGACAGATTGCAATATACACTCTTTGTTTTTCGCCACCTGAAAGGCTATCGCAATCATTATCTAAATCAAAATCTGCTTCCAAAAGATTTAGAAAATATATCATTTTCTCTTCTGAAATTAATTCTTCTTCACAGTAATCATAAAAAAGACGAAAATTTTCCCTGATTGTTCCTGAAAATAAAAATGGTGTTTGTGAAATAAGTTTCACTTCTTTACGCAAAGCAATGCTTTCATATTCTAAGATTGACTTATCTTTGTAAAAAATATTACCTGAAGAAAAATCATCTGCTTTATTGAGTAGCTTTAGTAAAGTGCTTTTTCCACAACCGCTCTCACCGATAATAAAATTAATTTTTGACTTTATTATGTTTACATCTGTATACTGAATAAAATCTTTATACTGTAACTCTTGAATTTTGAACATATTATTTCCTTGCATTTCTTTAAACTCTTTTATATAGTTATTTACGAAATTTGTTATCGCATATCAATAACGAAATACGATAGCGAAGAACTAACACAAGGATTTTTAAAATGCAAGAACAAATTTTACGCAAATTATTTTTAGGCTTTATCCAAGTACACATTCTACATCATGCAAGTAAAGAACCAATATTTGGAGCCTTTATGATAGAAGAGCTAAAACATCATGGCTATGATATTAGCCCGGGAACTCTTTATCCAATTTTTCATAATCTTGAAAAAGCTGAATTGCTAAGGGTTGAAAATAAGAATATAGAGGGAAAAATAAGAAAATATTATTCCATTACAGAAAAAGGTAAAGAAATTCTTATTGAAGCCAAGAAAAAGGCCAAAGAACTTGTTGGAGAATTGTAGAAAAAAACCATTACACAATTTATTGTGCAATGGTTGAGAGTTTGCTGGCAAATAAGGTAAGAAAAGATAATCAGTGCTACTTAAATAAAATGAATAAGTTTAACTTTTTTGAATTATTATTTCACTTTCTTTTAAAATATTGCTTATTATTTATTAAAACGATATTATTTTGTATCGCTTTGAAAAGAGGTATTGTGTTTTGAAGATTTTATATAAAATTTTGTTGCCTGTGCTCCTTGCAACAGCTGTAGGCTTATTTGTTTCCACAACCTATACATACCAAAAAAGTATGGACACATTAAGAGAAGCCAATACATCAAAGCAAAAAATGGCCATAGCCAATGCCTTGGTGGAGCTAAAAGCCGGCTTGGATTTTAATATTTTAAATGCCATTTCTCTTGCCCAAACCGGTATTTTACAGCCCTATCTCTCCGGTAGTCCAAAACTACGCGAACAATATGCAAAAGACGCCAATAGTCGTATTGTAAATATGACAAATACCTATTTTTATGTTATGATAGGAATAATAGACCGTAATGGCATAATTTTGGATCACACAGAAAAAGAATTTGTTGGCGCAAGTTTTAAAAATAAAACCTTTTTTCAAGAAGCCATGAAGGGTAAAGTTGCCATAGGCACACCATACCAATACAAAGATATGGTAGTATATCCTGTCGCATCTCCTGTTTATGACCTTCTTACAAATGAAATTACCGGAGTAGTTTTTAACGTTTCAAAACTAACGGATACCATGAGCGAAAGAATGCTCCTTGGCGAGAATGGTTATTTATATGTTGCAGATAACCAAGGAGTTGTTTTTATTCATAAAAATACATCTCTTGTTTTGAAAAAAAATATTAATAATTTTGATTGGGGACGTGAAATTCTTAAAACCGGAACGGGAAATATAACATATTTTGAAGGTGGCAAAGAAAAACTGGTTTATTATGACACACTACCTGATGCCGGTTGGATAGCTGTTGCACTTATTGATATAGATGAACTTTCCACACCCGGAAATATTCTTCGTCAACATGTTATTATTATAGCAATAATAATTCTTTTGGTAATTACAGGCATTATTTATTATTATGTGAAAAACATTGTAAATGCACTTTTAAAGGCTGTAACCTATGCTGAACAAGTGGCAAAAGGTACTTTAGATAAAGATCTTGACCTTGGAACTTCACAACAAGATTTTTTTACTAAAGCAAAAATACATATAAAAAATTATTTTAATTCTTTGTTTGGAAAGATAAAAACAGAACATCAAGTTAAAAAAGTTTATGATCTTAATCAATTTAATCGCAACGATGAGCTTGGTATTTTATATAATGCACTTCAAGAAATGGTTCACTCTATGCGCACCATGGTGCAAAAAGCTGACGATTCAAACCGTATGAAAAGCAGTTTTCTTGCCAACATGAGCCATGAAATAAGAACACCTCTTAATGCTGTTATAGGGCTTACCCATTTATGCCTTGAAAACCAAGATGATGAAGAAAAAAAACGTGATTATATCATGAAAATTCAGATGGCCGGTAAAAGTCTGCTTGGAATTATCAATAATGTGCTTGATACTTCAAAAATAGAAGCCAATATGTTTGAGCTTGAAAATGTACATTTTTCTCTATATGAAGTTTGCAATAATGTATTGACTATTTATAATGATAGCGCCAAAAATAAAAATCTAAAATTAAGTTTTACTTACGATAAAGAACTAAATAAAAACTTTATCGGTGATCCCGTTAGGGTAGGGCAAATATTAAATAATCTTGTAAGCAATGCCATTAAATTTACCGAAAAGGGTGAAGTTAAACTTGATTGTAAAATTAATCCAAATAAAGATTTAAAAGATGGTAAAGTTGCAATTCGCATTGATGTGAGTGATACAGGCGTAGGATTTTCAGAAGAACAGGAAAAGTTGTTATTTAAACCTTTTTCACAGGCAGATAATTCAATTACTCGGCGTTTTGGAGGGACAGGGCTTGGATTGACCATAAGCAAGCAAATTGCCGAGCTAATGGACGGTGTATTATATGTGAAAAGTATTGTAGGGGAAGGCACTGTTTTCACATTGGAAGTTTATTTGGAAGCTGATAAAAGTATTAAAGATGAAAGTACAGAACAATCCAAAAATAATGAGTTAAATTTTAAGGGTAAGCATATTTTAGTTGCTGAGGATAACCTTATCAATCAATTATTGATGAAAGAACTTTTAAAGCGCACAGAAGCAGAAGTTACTATTGCTGCCAATGGACAAATTGCAGTTGAAAAAGTGAATGAACAATACTTTGATCTTGTGCTAATGGATATGCAAATGCCTGTTATGGACGGTATTCAAGCAACTGAAATAATAAGATGTACCCATAGTTTTGAGCAATTACCCATCATAGCCGTTACTGCCAATGCCATGAAAGAAGATAAGGAAAAAGGAATGAAGCTTGGATTAAATGATTATCTAACAAAACCAATTGATCCAAGAAGTTTAATGATGGCTTTAAAACAATGGCTTTAAAAAAATGTATTAGTGAAAAGAATAGAACAAGCACTAATTAATTTTCTTAGAGAAAAACTTTTTTAAACAAAAAGAAAATATACACATTTAATATACTAAAAATAGTCGATGCTGAAAACTGTGATAACTATTTATAAATAAAAAGATTTTTGTCAAAATAAGTCTAAAACTTTTGCAAGAAAAAGAATTTTCAGCACAGGCTAATCAAAGCTGTAAGCAAAGGCGTCTAGCTTTGCGTGCCGTAAAGTGAGCCACAATTTACTTGTGGCGTCCACAATGTGGCACTTGGAGGCAACGTGCCTTTCTGAAAAATACAAAAATTGTATTTTTCAG
>CAYJHF010000154.1:0-4681 GCA_964369905.1 uncultured Mailhella sp.
ATTTTTTAGTGTTATTTGGTAAGAATATTCTTTGCTAACAGATAGTTATTATTTTTTACAGCATCAACTATTGTAATAAAAAAATCTATTTTTTAGGTATAAATCTTATTTTTTAACTATCCAATCATTGAGGCAAGCATAGAGAGTTTCCGGCAAAATTGGCTTGGTTATGTGCTCATTCATACCATGGCTTAGACTAATATCCTTATCTCCTATCATAGCATGGGCTGACATAGCAATAATTGGTAAGGCTTTATACTTTGGATTTTCACGAATTTTTGAACTAGCAGTAAGTCCGTCCATTACTGGCATTTGAATGTCCATAAGTACAAGGTCATAATCCTTTTGTTCCAACATATTTATAGCTTCTTGTCCATTATTTGCAATATCAACATGGTATCCAACTTTGGTTAAAAGCTCTTTTGCAATAATTTGATTAATTTTATTATCTTCAACTAGCAAAAGCTCCACATCTTGAGGATTATGGTTCTTTGTTTTTACATTAAAACTTTCTAGTTTAGGCTTTGATAATTTTTGTTCATTTGATATTTTAAAAGCAGCAGTAAAAACAAAAGTTGAACCTTCTCCATAAACACTTTCAACCCAAATTTTACCATTCATCATTTCTACAATACTCTTAGAAATAATTAAACCAAGCCCTGTACCTCCATATTTACGGGTCACGGAAGTGTCAGCTTGAGAAAAAGCAGAAAATAAGTTTTTAGTTTGTTCATTGGTTAACCCAATACCACTATCACGAACAAAAAAAGTACAAGTGAGTTGATTGTCAACCACAATTGCTTTAACCTTAAGGCTTACTTTGCCCTCGTCAGTAAATTTAATTGCATTTCCAACGAGATTTAACAAAACTTGTTTTAACCTCAATGGATCTCCAATTATCGCTTGTGTGGCAAATTTTCCCACATTTAAATCAAAAACAATATTTTTTTCTTTTACTTTAGGAGTAAATAGTGAAAAAAGCTCATCACATACATCGTGCAAAGTAAAAACTGTATTTTCAATTTCCAATTTTCCGGCTTCAATTTTTGAAAAATCTAGAATATCATTGATAATTCTCAGCAAATTATTGGCAGAAAGTATAGCATTGTCTAAATGTTCTCTTTGTGTTTTACTTAATTGAGTTTGTGATAAAATATATAAAAGACCTAAAACCCCATTCATGGGAGTACGAATTTCATGGCTCATATTGGCTAAAAACTCGCTTTTAGCCCTTCCATTCTTTTCTGCTACTTTTGTTGCAGCATTTGCTTTATCTAAAGCTGCATTTATTTCTCGCAAGTCAAGAACATAGGAAATTGCAGCCCGCTCCCCATTAATAGTAGTTCCCCTAATTGCAACATCACAAGGAACATCGTCACCTTGTTGTGTTTTGGCCATGGCTTTAACCCTGTATTGCCCATTTTCCATGGCCTTAGTTAAAGAATCTTTAACCATATCTTCAGAGCGTCTACCATCAGGTTGAAATTCAGGGAAAACACTTCTAAAATTTTGCATAAAATCATTTTTATCTTTTAATCCAAAAACTTGCCAACTTGCATCATTGCAGTCTATTAATTCACCATATTGGTTAAAAATATTAATTGTAACAGGTGAAGAGTCAATAACTGCACGCACTCTTGTTTCTGCTTCCTTAATCTTATTTATATGAGCTTTTGTTTCTCTCAAGTCACTAACATAGTTAATTATAATGTCTTGACCGTTGGCAACAGCACGCACAAGCTTTATTTCAACAGGAATTTCTTCCCCATTTAAATGTTTACCCATTACTTCAAAGCGAACTTCACCCTTATCCCAGGCTTGATAAAATTTCTTGCGTGAGAATTC
The DNA here is from genome assembly GCA_964369905.1 of uncultured Mailhella sp. Taxonomy (GTDB): domain Bacteria; phylum Desulfobacterota; class Desulfovibrionia; order Desulfovibrionales; family Desulfovibrionaceae; genus Taurinivorans. Next base: position 1,846 of record CAYJHF010000154.1, read on the forward strand.
AAGAGAATTAGTGCCATCAGGTTGTAATTCCGGCATAGATTTTAGAGCATTTTCCAAAGCATCTTCTTTGGAGCTAAAGCCAAATAACCTAATCATATTCTCATTACAATCTATGCGCTTAAAAGTTGAATCTACTATGCTGATTGCAATGGGTACTGAATTGATTATAGCATTGGTAAATGCTTCTGTAGTTTGAACTTTTTTTTGAGAAGCTTCAAGTTCTCGCAAATCTTTAATATATCCTGTCAACATAAAGTCATTGTTGTGCTCAACTCTTACCACAATAACTTCGGTTGGAATTGGATTTTTCTGGAGATCCTGTCCCACCCAATAGGTTTGTGATTTACCGTTTTCAAGACCCTCTTGTAAAATAGTAATCATGCGCTCTATGGATTTTACACCATCTGGTTGATATTCAGGAATTAAGCTAAAGAAATTATCTAAAAATTCATGTTCATAATCTAAACCAAACATTTTTGAAATTGCTTTATTTCCACCGACAAGATTAAATTTTTTATCCCAAATTAATGTGCCTAGCGGTGATGTATCCAAAAGGATTTTTGTATATTCTCCAACACTTGCAAGCTTATCCAAACTTTGTTGCTGTCCTTGTAATTCACTAATATAACTTGTAATAAAGGTTTGATTATTATGAACAACTCGTACAAGATGAACTGATGTTGGAACTAAGTCACCATTAATTTTTTTATGAGTCCACTCAAATTTACAAGAACCATTTTTAATTGCTGATTGCATATATTGATGACCAAGCTCAATAGAGGATAAACCATTGGGCTGAAACTCAGGAATAAACTTGGCTAAAGAAACTTTAATTTCATCTATTGTGTCTAAATCAAAGAACTTCAAATAGGCTTTGTTACAGTAAAGTAAATTATATTTATCATCCCAATAGCTAAAGCATACCGGCATGGAATCAATAAGCTCTAAAGATAAGTTAGGCGGCAGGCAAAAATCATTTTGTGCTAAATTATTATTTGAAGATTTTAAGGTCATATACGGTCTCAAAAAGTAAATATTTCATCAAACTAATATAAAAAGGCAGAAATTATAAAATTGCAAGATTAAACAATTCCCAATGCCTTATTCTTACAAAAAGAGTTTTAAAAAATCCAGGGGGATTGCAACGGGCGGCACGCCCTTGGGGGGGGGTTGGGGGGCAAAGCCCCCAAATTAGATTCACATGATTTTGAGCTTTATTTTATTCTAATTTAGTTCACGCTGAAAATTATTTTTTGCAAAATTTTAGCCTTATTTTAATAAAAATATTTTTTATTTATAAATAGTTATTATATTTTCAGCATCGACTAATTTACACTAACCTGAATAGCCTTGTAAATTTATCCATTTAAACACAGCGTCAGCCCTATTTTTAGCATTGAGTTTTTTATAAACTCTAGTTAGGGTTTTACCAACTGTAATTACTTGTATATTTAATTCATTTGCTATTTCTGAATTGCTTTTACCCTTGGCTGCCAAGTCAAGAACTTCCATTTCTCGCGGAGCAAGGGTGCAAGCCACTCTTATGCCAAAACTTAGCTTACTTTCAAGCTCTTCAACTAGTTTGAGAATGCGCTTGTCATTTTCTGATTTTTCCCTAAGTAAATTAAGTAGTGGGAGTAATTCTTGGCTGTTTTCAGCTATGGTTTGCAAAATCAGGTCTAAAGCTGAGTCTTCATTATTATGCAAAGAATGGGTATTTAATAGATTATTCCTATAGTTATTAGAAAATAAATCCCAGTGTGTTGAGTGATAATTATCTGAATTAACTTTACAAACTCCTTCTTGGGCGACAAACTCTGAGACAAGAGGGCCTTCGGAATATTCCGGCATACCAGATTTATTTTCTTGAGGAGGATAGTCGCAAGTCCAAATGCCAAAGTTATCCTGCAGGGATTTATTTTTCGAACTTTTTGAAATTTTCATTATATATTCCTCTAAAAACAGTTCATATTAGCTAATCTTGTTTACCGCTATAACTTAATAATTCTGCAAAACGTCTGTTGCTTTTAACCAATTGTTTACGCATTCTAAAGCCACGATTATCTTCCTTTTTTTGAAATCTGATGGCTATTTTCCATGCTATTTTATTGGCAAAGCCTGTGTTTGAAGATGACTTTAACAAAAATTGGACAAACTTGAAAGTATAAACAGACATATTTTTAAAAATATCATCGGTTAGGGCAATAATTTCTGCTGTTGTTCCAGGATCACCTTGCCGCCCACACCTGCCTAGCAACTGTCTATCCACTCGTGATGAATGATATAATTCTGTCATAATTACATGAAGCCCACCTTGAGCGCGTACTTGTTCATTTAGTTTAATATCAGTTCCACGTCCTGCCATATTGGTGGCAACTGTAACAGCATTCTTGCGCCCTGCCAATGAAACAATATCTGCCTCACGCTCAAAAAGTAGAGCGTTTAATACTTCATGCACAATCCCATGCTCTTTTAATTTCTCGGATATTTCCTCTGAGGCTTCAATGGACTTTGTGCCCACTAACACTGCCCTACCATTTTGATGCTCCTTAATTATATTGCTTATTATATCTTCAATTTTTTCTTTATGGCTACTGTGAAAAGCTTTATAGGAGCTATAGCGAATACAGGGGCGATTGGTGGGTATTTTAACCACAGGTAGACGATAAAATTGTAAAAATTCATTTTTAGCTTCCCAAGCTGTTCCTGTCATGCCCCCTAAATTTTTATAGCGCAAGAAAAAATCTTGAAAAGTTGATTGAGCCGTAGTTGAGCGTGGCGGTATAATTTCCACATTTTCTTTGATTAGACTTGTATTCCTGATTGAAAAAGCCCT
>CAYJHF010000154.1:4691-5001 GCA_964369905.1 uncultured Mailhella sp.
ATAATTTCCACATTTTCTTTCGCGGCTACAGCCTGATGAATTCCATCTCTCCATTCGTGATCCGGCATAATACGCCCTGTGGACTCATCTACAATAATTACTTTATCATCATGAACAACATAATGTACTGCAATATGAAAGAATTGCCTTGCTTCGAGGGCTTGAAGAGTTAGTTCTATGGCGCGTAATTTTTTAGCCCAATTATTTGGGGCTTTGATGCTTTCTAAAACTTTCTTCTTACCCAAATCAGTTAGACTTACCTCTCTAAATCTTTTATTGAGTAAGAAATCTGTTCCAAGTTTCATCTTTT
>CAYJHF010000155.1:0-4929 GCA_964369905.1 uncultured Mailhella sp.
TCTAAGAGTAAAACCAAATTCCCCATTATAATGAAAATAACTTTGATAAGCACCAAGGTGTAAAATTTCTGCCTCTACTTCTTGACCATCACGATTAAAAATATTTTCTTTTTCTTTTAGGATTTCACCGCTTTGAGAAATTTCAATTTGCAAAACCTCCAATAGTGTTTCAATGGATAAAAGACTTGGAAATGTTCTTGTTTGAACTAAATTTTCCAAAATATTTTTTTGTTCTGCCAAAAGGTTTTGAGAGATATAACTTGGAGCAGATTGTAAAAAAAGATTAGCATTATTGCTCACTGTGGCCTGAATGCTGTTCATCATTTCTTTTTTATTTTCAAGGGCGGCTTCAAGCTCCCTTTCCTGCATTTTTAAAAACTCAAATTCTGCTTGCAAGCTTTCTGCCTTAAGTTTTCGTTCAGCAACTTCCACGGCCAAACGCTCCCTTTCAGCTCGCATAACTCTTTGCTCTTCTGCTATTTTAGCCTCAAGAGCATTTACAGTTGTGTTAATTTGGCTCTTAGTGCTTTCCAATTCCTCTTGGACTTGAGTTAAAGTCTTATTAATGTCCTCGGCCAAAAGCAAATTAGGTGAAGAAAGGCTCAAAACCAATAATCCAAACAAAATAATTGAGTAGGAAATAAATTTATTCATTATTTAGCCTCCCCAAATACTGAAAATGGAAGTATAGGCAAAGATTGAATATTTTCGCCTTGCAAAATTTGCAGGGAAGTTAAATATTCCGGAGGCAATTCCTTGTAGCCCTCAGGGGTGTATTGCCAAGCCTTGGTTTTGTCCGGAGCTAAAGCAAAAAGTCCCACGCGGCCTATGCGTAAAAGTTTAACAGTGTGCTTACCATCTGAGGTTTCAATGCTTTCTTCAGTTATTTCAAATTGCTTTGCATAATCGCTTTCCACCTGCAGGGCTTCAAAAACTCGGCGTAATTTCTCTTCCAAACCTAAAGTATAATCATTGAGGGATTTTTCTATAAATGCCAGCCTATCAGCTCTTTCTTTTTGTAAAAAAGGTAAATCATTTTTCAAAAAAGTTTTTAATAGCTCAACTGCCAATACCAAATTGGCTTCTAACGCGGCTTCCAAACGGAGCACCTCTTCTTGAGTGGTCAGTAAATTTGCAACGTTTTCCTTGGCTGTTGCCACATAGCGTTCTAAAGTCTTGATATGTAAGTTATACCATTCGGACTCAAGTTTTGCCTGCTTGATTTCTTGAGCCAGCACAACTTGTTCCCTTTCCCATTTTTCTCCATCGCTCAAAAGCTCTTGCTCTGTTTCAATGGCTTCAGTTAAGGTTTTTACTGCCTCTCTTGGTTCTGCCGCCAAGGCATAGTTTGTATAAAACAGAACTAAAGCTAAACCTAAAATTAAACCTTTAGCAAAATAAGATTTATTCACCATCTATATTTTCCTTTAAATTTTTATATTTATCCACGCTGAATAAGACAATTTTTGATTTTTACAATAAGATATTGTTAAAGGTAATAGTTAATAATTGAAATTCACCCTAAGATAATTCATTGCAAGCAACTGAAACTAAATATTTTTTTCTCCACCAAATCGTCCCGAGCCGTGCCCCATACGATTTACATTAGCATCTTCAAATGAATCAAGCATATATAAACGTATTTTATTACTGCGTGGAAACTCACGCTTTAATAAGGTTTTTAGCAGTCTTTTGACCTTTTCCATTGTCAGGTCTTCCCATAATTCTTCATGGAAACCACGTTCTATTACTTTAAAGCTATCATGGCCTGTGCAGATGATAGCCACAGAGCGGTTACGCTTAAATGTTCGCATATCAAGACATTGGCCTTTTTCTAGCTTAGTAAGTCGTTCTATAATAGTAGGAATAATTGTTGTTTTATCGTTCATTTTTTTACTCAATTATAAATTGAAGTGCTGCAGATATTTTATAGCAGAGCTCTTTATAAAATGAATTGCGTAGAGCTTTCATATTGCTAAAAATATTATTGCAATCTACACCTTTTCACAAATTTTTCAAGCTTAAATTGTTTTAGACTTTTTAATTAGTCGGTGCTAAAAAATATGAGACAAGAATTTATTTATATTGACATTGCCATCATTGAGATTTACGATTACCAAAGCAAAGAGTTTATAAATCAACCTATTAATTATGAGGATTTTTTTATGTCTATGAACATAACTCAACTAAATAATTTGGCTACTCAACTTGAAAGTGCAAACACTTCCCTAAGCGTAAGTGATAAGGGTGATCTTCAAGTTAACAGCTCTTTTGGTCAAAAAGTTGCTGCCTTTTTTTCGGGGAGAGATACAAACCGTGCAGTGGTACAAAATCTGATTAATACCATGAAATCAGCCCCGGAATTTACAGACACTCAAAAAAGTGCGGCAGATAGGCTACTAAAGTCCGCCCTTGAAAGTGGAAAACCATTAAATTCAAGAGTAGCCGCTCAAGCAATTCGTGAATTTGTTGCCATCAAAACCAATGAAGATGCCTATAAGGCTGCAACTAAAACCATTAATGCCACAGAACTTGCTGATAAAATGTTTGCTAAAATTGGAGATAACCCTCCTGAGTTTGAAACTCTTCTTGATAACTTCTTAGAAGGAACAGGCTTGACAAGAGCTGAAGTAAGTGCAGAAGAGATGGCAGATTTAAAGACAAAATGCAAGGACGAAATGGTGGCACTTGCCAATAATCCTGCCGGTAGAAATGCCATGGCCCAAAGGGCAGGTCTTGATGCTCCTGACACAAGTAAAAGTATGGATAGGCAAGAAGCGACAACCAGTTTTAATAAAAGTTTTAACCATTTCTTCCATATGAAATTACAAAATGATTCCACCGCCTTGATGGCCGGAAAAGTAAGCCATACAAGCCCAACTGATGCTCTCCCCACCCGCCTGGCTGAGCTTGCAACAGCCAAAGGAATTAGCACTCCGATTAAGCCTGAAAATATGGATTTTCTAGTTAAAAAAATTAATGCGTCCTTTAAACTATTTTGTGCCCCTATAGATCCACAAGCTAAAGTTCAAGCTCCAACTCAAGCCAAGGCAGATGAAATTAGAGATAGGATACTCGATCGCTTTTTAGACTCCATGAAAGCAGTTGATGACTCTGCATTATCAACTGAACAAAAGCACTTTGCCAAAGTAGTTATTTCCAGCTCCGAAATGCTTTTTACCCCAATCATGGCTAAATCCCTTTGTGATAGTGCTGACACTATGGTAGGGCATATTATTGATTTTACAACTAACCCCAATATGCCGGCAGACCAAGCTGCCCAAAAACTTGAGCAGTTTACTGATGATTTGTTAACTTTTTCCGGAAACCCAGAGGTTTTTGGACAAGAGTTTGGAGCTGATGAAAAACAAGTTATGCGTGAAGCCATCGGCAAGTTGGCCTTTGCCACTTGTAGCATGATTGACCTTGAAAACCCTGACGTCAACTTTAATGAAAATAGTTTTAATAAGTTTGCAGGACCTGGATCTGCTCTCAATGCTGCAATATATGATAAGCAAGCTGAACTGCGCGCACGTGATGATGATGGTGAATCCAGCTATACATTTAGAGGCCAAAATCTTGTTAGCATTCAAACCATGCTATCAAGCCTTGGGCATGATTCTGCCATTGGATTTATGGACGAAAGAAGCTTGGGTTCCTTGTCAACTGTACAAGCTGAATCACGCCTAGGTGCCCACCCTCAAGGCATTGATCTTGATGTTTATAAGCAAAAAGTATTCGCTAGCTTTAACTCAAGTCTTAGCAAAGCTCAAACTTGCCCAACCTATGAAATTCATATACCGGAAGAGATTCAGCAAAGGGCAGATGCCGGAGATGCCAAGGCCAAGGGCCTTGTGGACAGTGCAAAGCTAATTAATCAATTTAGTGAACAGTTTATGAAAGACTTTTTCAGAACTCCAATTACTGTCAATGGAGAAAAAGTAGGTGGTGGTGGCACTAATAATTTTGAGCATATGGTTGGTGAATTTAATAATTTGATAAAACATTTTCCAAATATTGAAACAGCCAAACAAGTACTAAATCCATTTCACCAAGGAATTGGAGGAGATGCCATGATAGCAGGCGGAAAAACCCCCGGGCTTGCTGATGATTTTGCTGAACGTATGACTAAGGCTCATGTTAATCAATCTCAACAACATAGTATTACTTCAAATCCTGATGGTAGCTATACTTGCACCTATGATTATTTCCAAGAGTCTTTAGACCATGGAGATAAATTTGCTAGCAACATCTATGCTGTAAATTTAATAGCTCAATTTAGTGTCACTCCACAAGCAGGGCAAGCAGATGCCAACTGGACCGTTAGCCATGCAAATATGTTCTATTCTAATGTTGTAAACGGATAATTAAGGAAAAAAAATGAAAGAAGCACAAAAGTTTTTAGAGGCGCTGGGAAAGGATGTTGGCATAGCAGGCCTAATTTTTGACGAACAAAATACCTGCACCCTCAGTTTTGATGAAATCGTTATAGTATTTGAGTATGTAGAAAATAAGAAGTTATTTTATATGTCTAGCTTGGTTACAAATATACCAAGTGCCAATGACAAGCTCTTAGTTTATGATTTCTTACTAAGTCAAAACTCCTTTTATAAAGGAACAGCCGGTGGCGTTTTTGGCATTGAAGAAAGTTTAAATGCCATTACTTATACTACCGTTTATCACGTGGATAATTCCCGTGAAGAAAGCCTTGCTCGTTTTATTGAGCTGGCCGCAGGACACGTTAATACTGTGGACGCAATGAATAAGGCCCTTGAAGAATTGGTCAAAAGCGGAACTAAACAGGCAGATTTAAATGTCAATGACAATGATTTGCTCTTTATGCAAACAGCCATAAGAATTTAAGGAAAGTCTAATTTAGTCCACGCTGAAAAAGTCAATTTTTGACTTTTTCTACAAAGGCACGTTGCC
>CAYJHF010000156.1:0-4909 GCA_964369905.1 uncultured Mailhella sp.
GAGGCAACGTGCTTTTCTGAAAAAGTCAAAAATTGACTTTTTCAGCGTGGACTAGTTATTTTTCATAGTAAAGTTTTCTGCAAAAATTAAAATTGTAGAAAAAATGAAATATATATAATGAACTGTGCAAAACCATTACAATACAATCTAAAACATAACACAAAAAAAATAAAGCTTTTTGATGAATTTTTCTAAGGTTTAACCTTATTGGAGAAGGTTCGCCAAAATCGATGTAGCACATAGAAGCAATATGCCTTTCTGAAAAAGTCAAAATTGATTTTTTAGCATGGACGACCAATTGTCAAAGTGATAATAAAAAGTACATTTTTTCTTTTTCTGACTGCCAAAAGCTAAAGTTTTTTTCTTGTAATTTATGTTAATCTATGCCAAAAGAGCTTATGGGAAAAATTTTGTCAGCAATATTTATTTTATTTTACAGCACTGTGGCCATAGCAGCGGATTATGACGCATTTATCATGAATTTTCTAAGGGTTAGCCCAGGGCATGATAAGTTAGTCGTACAAGCAGCCCTTGATGTGCCAAAGGATCTTTCTTTTTTTAAAGAGAGCCTAAAAAAAGGAAGTATTCTTCAATTTTCTATAGAAGCTGAATTAAACCAAAATAGAAAGTTTTTGCACTCCAAAGAAGTGGCCAACTATCATAAAGCTTTTTATATTCAATATGATCCTCTAACTAAGCAATATGTAATCCTTGATGAACATAAACCAATAATTATTAACCATGATCCTGTTTATTTACTAAACACTTTTGTGCAAAACATTCAATTTGAAATGAATGTTGAACTTGAAAAAGAAAGGGATTACGAACTTATAATTGATGTGGCTATTTTACAAATAAATGGTAAGCCGTGGGCTGAAAAAAATCTTTTTTTTGTCTCAAAGGAAATTATACAACCTGCAAGCTTTTACTATGAGTTTACATATTAGTTGGTAGCAAAATTATGGCAAATCAAGATTTTTCTGAAAATACAAAAACCAGTGCTTTGACAGAGAATTATTCACAAGAAACCTTGCATAAATCTGAAGTTGTGCAAGAGGAAAAACAAAGCCACACTCAGAAAAATGGAGCTCAGGCCAAAAAATCTAAATTTCATTTTAGCAGATCAAGAAAAAGACAGGTTGAGATTTTTCTGGCCATTGTTATTTTAGCAATAGTTATTTTTGTAACCTGGGGGCAACTCACTTTTTTTGGCACAGATTCTTGGATTTTCTTTGTCTTGGTGAATGTAAATGCTATTTTGATGTTGATAGTTCTTTTCTTGGTTGCACGTAATGTAGTCAGTCTATTACTTGAACGTCGACGTAAGATTTTTGGGGCAAGACTTAGAACCAGACTTGTTTTGGCATTTTTTTCCATTTCCTTTATTCCTATTTTAATTATGTTTTTATCTAGCAATAAGATTTTAACCACTAGCGTTAATTATTGGTTCACCTCGCAAGTGGAAAACTCTATGCAAGCAGCCCTGAACGTAGGACAAAGCTTCTATACTGCGGCCACTGCAAGGCTTAGAGTAAACTTAGATTCTTTTGCTCGAGAGCTTTTAAAATACCCTCAAAGCTCATGGGAAAACTTAATTACCGATCATAAACTGAATAATAATCTTTCCCTAATAGGAATAATTGAAGAAAATAATAAAAATATTGTACCCAATGCAAACGATCTACAGAATTTACATCAGGCAAAATACCAAGAAAAACTCTGGAACAGCAATGAAAATTTTGGCAATGTTTGGCAATCAATTAGACATTCCATAAATTTTCAAAATATTAAAAATTCAAGTTTTGAATCCTTACATTGGGCTGATGCCAGCGCAGATTTTGTAATTGTTGCTGTTCCTTTAACATTAAATGATAATTCAAATTTATATCTTATAGGCGCAGAAAGCATTGGCAAGGGCTTACTCACTCAGTTAAATAATATTTCTACAGGCTTTCAAGAATATAATGATTTGAAAAACCTTAAACAACCATTAAAACTATCATTTTCATTAATTCTTGGCTTGCTCAGTCTAATTGTGCTTTTTGGCTCAGTTTGGTTGGCCTTTAGAATTTCCAAAGAACTTACAGAACCAATTTTAGCCATGGCTAAAAGCACGGAGCAAATTGCCAGTGGTGATTGGGATATTAAAATTATAGATAAAGGCCAAGATGAGCTTGGACAATTGGTGCATTCTTTCAATGTAATGACGGCTGAGCTTAAATTTAGTCAAGAAAGACTGCAAAAGATGAATTGGCTAATTGAAGAAAAAAACTTGATGTTAATTGAGAGAAATCAATATATTGAAGCAATATTGGAATATGTGAGCACAGGCATTGTAACCCTTGATGAACAGGGGATTTTAACAACCATCAATAAAGCGGCTTGTGATATATTTAAAATAAGAGCTGAACAATATGAAGGACTTTCAATTTTTAACTTTTTGTCAAAAGAAAAAGCAGAAAAAATTCGAGAAATGTATGCTTTTATTCAAGAAAATCCAAGCAAAACTTGGGCTAATGAAATGGAATTTGCACTGCAAGAACAATATTTAAAAGTTTTAATCCAGGCTGTAACTTTGCCAAGTTTTACTAAAAATATGAATAATTTTCATGATAATGCCTATTTGTCCGGCAATATCATCTTAGTAATTGAAGATATAACAGAACTTAGCAAGGAGCAAAGATTGGCCGCTTGGAAAGAAGTTGCCAAGCGCATTGCACATGAAATAAAAAACCCTTTAACCCCAATAAAGCTTTCAACTGAGCGTATTCAACGCAAGTTTAGCCATAAAATTGATGACCCTATTTTTATACAATGCACTGACTTAATAATAAAAGAAGTTGATAGAATGCAAAGCATGGTGAGCGATTTTTCAAGCTTAGCCTCCTTACCTCAAATTAAAACTGAGCCCGAAAATTTAATGCCTATTTTGCAAGAGCTAATTAATTTATTTAAAACCAGTCACCCTGCAATAGAGTGGAATTTGAACTACAAAAGCTCAATCCCTATGTTAATGTTGGATAAAACTGCTATGCACAGAGCATTGTTTAATATTTTAAATAATGCGGCGGACGCCATAAACAGCGAAAAACATAAATTGGAGCAAGAACACAATACAGTTCATAAAGATGCAGTTTATCAGGGTATTGTTAAGATAACTTGCTATGGTAGTGATGAAAATTCTATAGAATTAAACAATGAGCAAGCAGTTTTTGTGGAAATTCTTGATAATGGAACAGGAATTAGCCATGAAGAAGCCCTACAGCTATTTGAGCCTTATTTTTCCAAAAAAGCCAGTGGAACAGGGCTTGGGCTTACCATTGTTCGTTCAATTATAAGCGATCATGGTGGACAAATCAGTGCCTACAAACAAAACAAGGGAACTTTAATTAAAATAAAACTTCCTTATAAAAATTTGCTAAAAATAAACACATAAATATTGGTCGTAACTTATGGATAATAAAATAGAAACATTATTGACAATTGAAGATTTAACCATTGCCTTTGAAAAGAAAAAAGTGGTTAGTGAACTTAGTTTTTCCGTAGACAAGGGAGAAATTTTTTGCATAGTTGGTGAGTCGGGCAGTGGGAAAAGTTTAACTGCTCTTTCCATTTTAAAGCTTTTGCCGGAAAACGCTAGCTGCCAAGCCAAAAAAATTCTTTTTGAAAATCAAAATCTTATGGAACTTGATGATAAAAATATGCAAAACTTGCGCGGAGAAAAAATTTCAATGATTTTCCAAGAACCCATGACAAGTTTAAACCCTGTATTAAAAGTTTCCGCTCAAATTATAGAAAGCTTAGTCTATCATCAAAAAATTTCTAAAACTGAAGCCAAAGAAAAATGCCTTGAGCTTTTTGCCAGTGTGGGTATTGCTAAAGAAAGGTTTAATGACTATCCGCATCAACTTTCAGGCGGAATGAGGCAAAGGGTGATGATTGCCATGGCTTTAGCCTGCTCCCCCACCTTGCTCATTGCTGATGAGCCTACCACAGCACTTGACGTAACCATTCAAGGACAAATACTCAACTTATTATATAGCTTGGTTAAAGAAAGAAATATGAGCCTTTTGTTAATTACCCATGATTTAGGCGTGGTTAGCGAAGTGGCTGACACAGTAGCGGTAATGTATGCAGGAGAACTTTTGGAACTTGCTCCCGTTGCTGACTTCTTTAAAAACCCACTTCACCCATATTCCAAGGCTCTTATGGCCTGTATTCCAAGTATTGATACAGAAAAGTTGCCAAGTATTGAAGGCTCTGTGCCTTTTCCTACAGAGCATAACTCACAATGTGTTTTCCTACCTCGCTGCATAGAAAGTTCTGAAGCTTGTCAAAAAAAGCCAAGCTTTAAACGCATTGGGAATACACTGGTGAAATGTTGTAACTATTAGAAATTCTAGTTAAAAGTTGCACAAAAATATTTATTTAAATATTCGTTGTTTAAATTTTATTGCTTTAGGTAAAAATAACCTTAACCAATAAAATTTATTGACAATGCCCTCAATAAGTGATATTTATTGATTATATCCATATTGGGGACGTTAATATGCCGAATAAAAATCTAATGAAAAATAAATTTGGAATGAGAGACAAACTCATTGCACTCTTTGTGATAATCAAGGTTATTCCTTTGGTTCTTTTGGCTTTAATCGCGTGGTATCAGTCTTTAGACTTAAGCGAAAAAGCCCACAATGCCTTGGTTGCTACCCAGGAATTGACTATTAAAAACACTACTGACGCTCTTCAGACTTTGTCACAACAAAATATTGAAAGGCTTACCACCGATGCCGCAATGAACGTAGCCAACTTTCTTTATGAAAGGGATGCTGATATTAGAACAGTAAGTGATTTTGAACCAAATGAAGAACAATATAGAAAGTTTATAAATAATCAAACCAGAAGAGTT
>CAYJHF010000157.1:0-4887 GCA_964369905.1 uncultured Mailhella sp.
GAGGCAACGTGCCTTTGTAGAAAAAGTCAAAAATTGACTTTTTCAGCGTGAACTATCTAGAAAAAATAAAGCCTCTATCCATGTATTTGGGTAGAGGCTTTAATTTAATGCTTAGGCTTTATTTTATCTAAAGAAAGTTGGAATAGATTCACTACCTAAGATTTGTCTCTTTAGATCAGCATCACTCATAGAAGCCCAGTGTGGCTTAGCTGAATAATAGAAAATTACTCCAAGTACAACCCAACCTACCAAAACTATGCGAGGTGCAAAAGCTATAAAGGCAGGTGAGCCGGGGATTATAAGTAGGCCAATACAAATAATAGAAGTAATAGAACCAACCATTGTGCAGAAAATACGTCCGCCGGCATTAGGAATGTTAGGTGTTCCCATAATAACTTTGCGAGCAGCAAGACAAGTGAAAAGATAAGCAATAGCAGTTCCAACAGATGACATATCAACAATCCAACCCACAACAGCACGTCCAAAAAATGGAGTAATCATAACAAATAAGATTGTAAAAATAATTGCTTTATGGGGAGTTTTGTACTTTGGATGAATTTCGCCAAACCAAGCTGGTAAAATATGTCCTCTGGACATACTGAGTAAAAGTCTTGTGGTGGCAACATAAAAACCATTAATACCAGTACAAACAGCACCTAAAACAGCACAAGCAAGTACAATAGCACCGGCTGGACCAAAGGCCATCTTACTAACTTCACCAGTTGCCCAAGCAGTTAATCCTTGAGCTTTTAAATCAGCCATTTTAGCCAATAATTCAGGATATGGAATGGCTACAGCCACAGAAAATGTTACTAAAGTATAAAGAATAGCTCCCCAAATAATGGCAGCAAGCATAATATTGCGTGATTTTTTTGGTTCAAAGGAGAATTCTTCAGCTGCTTGTGGTACTGTGTCAAAACCAACAAACAAAAATGGTGAAATAGCCACAATTGATAATATGGACATAAGTGGAGCGCGATGTTCGGCAAATAAAGGCTGCATATTTGATAAAGAAGCAGTTTCTAAAGAAATAGTTCCAAAAAATAGAGCTAAAATACCAAAGGTTAGCATAAAGGCTAAAATTACTTGGAAAGTTCCGGCAAAGCTAACACCAACATAGTTTAGAGCTCCAAAGAACACAATGGCAGTAAGCATTAATGCAACTTCACCAGCATAAATATGCCAGCCTGCTATATTATATAATTCCCCAACTTCAAAAAATCCGGGGAGTAAAAATCTAAATAAAAGGGCTAGTGCAGAAATGTTAATGGCGATAATTGAAATATAGCCAAGCACCAATGCCCAACCACAAATAAAGGCGGCTGTTGAACCATAGCCAACATAAGCATAAGCATACTCACCACCTGCAACAGGGGTATACTCAATCATGTAGCTATAGGTTATTGCAACAAAGCTAAGCAAAATTGCACCAATTATAAAACCGGAGATGGCGGCCATTGGGCCTGAGTTTGGTAAGAATGAATCGCCAGGTAAAACAAAGCAGCCCCAGCCCACAATAGAACCTAGAGCCAATGCCCAAACCTGAGCAGGGGATAGCGATTTCTGCAAGGTAGCATGATTTTCTGATTGTGCCATAGTTTTTCTCCTCAATTTTAAAAGTTGGATGGAATACAAAGAAAAGCAATATCAGCGATGTTACTTTTTTAAAATTCTCATCTGGTTAAACTCATTTAATTCACATAGAAAAAGTCAATTTTTGACTTTTTCTACAAAGGCACGTTGCCTCCAAGTGCCACGTTGTGGACGCCACAAGTGAATTGTGGCTCACTTTACAGCACGCAAAGCTGACGCCTTTGCTTACAGCTTTGATTAGTCTCTGCTGAAAATTCTTTTTTATTTATAAATATTTATTATATTTTTCAGCATCGACTAATTTATTTCAATGTTGAAACCCCCACAATACATTTGCAGAGGTTTCAACTTTAGTTACTAAAATGCTTAGCTAGCTACGCAAGAGCGAACTGATTTTGGTTTATTTGGATCGTCAACCACATTGGCATTAGGGTCAACAAGGCGTACTGTGGTTACTTTATCTTGAGTAAAGAAGTCCATTCCACTCTTGCCTTGTACTTTATTTGTGCCAAGCAATGAACCTTTAATTCCGCCAAAAGGAATATAAGGGTGAGGTGCGCAAACACCCACGTTTACGCCAATCATACCCACATCGGCATCACGGCTGAATTTTTCAGCATAAAATTGATTTTGAGTAAAGATGCAAGCTCCGTTACCAAACTCTGATTGCTTAATTAAGGCGAGGGCATCGTCCATATCAGCAATTTTCACAACAGAAACGAGGGGGCCAAAAACTTCTGTGCTGAAAAGTGGGTTACATGGTGTTACATCTTTAATGATAGTTGGGGCTACAAAATATCCGTTTTTGTTCTTTTCTGGTAAAACAGGATTACGTCCATCAAGGGCAAGACTGCAACCACCGCCATGATTTAAAGCTGTGTCAACAAAACCTTTTACTCTATCGGCAGCTTCTTTGGAGATTAATGGTCCCATAAATACATTTTCATCAAGAGCATCACCATAAGTAACTGTTTTAGCTGCTTCAACCATGCGCTCAACCACTGTGTCATAAAGCTCAGGAACAATGGCAACAATGGAACCTGCTAGGCAACGCTGTCCGGCTGAACCATAGCAAGAAATGAGGTATTGACTGATAAATACGTCAATATCAGCATCTTCCATTACAACAAGCATATTTTTTGCGCCACCAAGGAGCATGGAGCGTTTCGCACCCTTTGCACACCCTTCAGCAATTTTCTTAGCAGTTGGGGTTGAGCCAACTAAGCAAACACCGGCCATGCGTGGATCTTCATACCAAGTTTGTGGTACTTCACGATCCCCATGAATTACATTGATTACGCCGGCAGGGATTTTCGCCTCTTGGAAAATATTACACATCAATTGCATAAAATATGGTGATTGGGTTGATGGCTTAAAGATAAAAGTATTACCTGCTCCTATGGCATAAGGGATAAACCAGCCAAAAACTAAGGCAGGGAAGTTAAATGGTGCTACTCCACCAAAAACTCCAAGGGATTGTTTTACAACTTTACCGTTGATCATTCCGGCAATTCCGTCCAAAGTTTCACCTTGAATAAGGGCAGGAATAGTATTTGCCATTTCAAGAATTTCAATAACCCTTTGTACTTCACCCCTTGCTTCACCAATTTGTTTTGCTTGGTCAAGGGAAATGGCTTGAGCTAATTTTTCTCTATCTCTGGCCATAAGGTCACGGATTACATAAAGATAGGCTATTCTTTTACCAATTGGAACAAGCTTCCAAGTGTCATAAGCTTTACTTGCAGTTGCTATGGCCTCTTCACAAGTTTCAGCACCTGCCATTTGAACTTCGCCGATTACTTCACCTGTGGAAGGGTTGTATAATGGAGTTGTTTTAGCATTTTTTTCCTCTCTAAACTCTCCATTAATAAATTGTTTGATAATGATTTTTTCCATTGTTTCCTCCAAAAATTTCCTTAAAATTGCCGAATTTCTCAGCCTGTATTATTTAGTAAGCTTTTGCTTATAATATCTTTTGGCAAGAATATATTTTAAGCACATTATTATTGATTTTGCCTCTAAAATCTAGACAAGGCTTTTTTATTTAGCTTTATGTATAATAGAGCATTTTTTTTAAAAAAAATCTTATTTTCAAAAGACAAAATGCAACTTGAAAAAGACAAAATGGCATAAAATATGTCAAAAAAATTTACACTTTAATTCTTAAAAAAATATTTTTAAATTTTTTTATGGCTATTAATATAGAAATTAACTATAATAGCTTCAGGCTATTTTTTGTTTTAACGACGCCCAGTAATATATTTTAAATCTTCACATTTGTATTTTAGGTTGACTTGCTACTGTCAACTTTATAAAAAGCACACTTGCTTTGGCACTTAACAGTGCAATAAGATTACTATAAAAATATCTTTAAAATATTCCTAAATTTTAATGGACTATGAGATAAAAAGATGTCAGAAAAATATCATCAGCATTTTTGGAGCCATCTGGATAATCAAAAAAATACTATCACGGAAGAGCAGTTTATTTATGCCTTCAACGAAGAACAAAAAGAAGGCACTTGGAATGGGCTTCATGCACATGAAAACGGTGGGGAATTGGTTTTTGTTACAGATGGAGTTATGGTTATTTTAACTAAGAATACTTCATATTTTGTACAAACAAACCATGCTCTTTGGATTCCTCCTAAGCTTGAGCATAGATGGTATATGCCCACAAAAACAGTGGATCGCTCTCTACATATTCATAGTTCAGTGTTAAAAGATTATGAACAGCTAAATCAACTTCTTCTAATTGAAATGTCCCCCTTACTAAGGGAGCTTGTAATTGCCGTAGATGATTTGGGTTTGCAATTTAAAACCGAAGCGGATAAAAGAATTGGTTATACACTCCTTGATAGAATTTGTGCCGCTAAAACTTGCACAGATGTTTTGCCCATGCCACAACAAGCTAAATTGGCGGAGCTTTGCACCGGACTAATTACCAGCCCTAATACCCAAGTTACACTCTCTGACTGGAGCAGAGAGCTTTGCGTTTCAGAAAAAACCCTGACTCGTATTTTTCTGAAAGAAACAGGTGTGAACTTTAGAACCTGGCAAAATATGTTGCGTATGCAGTGTGCTAAAAAAGATATAGAAGCAGGAATTCAGGTTACAGAAGTTGCCTTAAACTGTGGTTATAATTCTTTACCCTCATTTATTGCTTCATTTAAAAAAATGTATGGAGTCAGCCCAAGTAAGCTTAGCAATAAGGAAACACTCTAGGGGACTATATTAGTCGATGCTGAAAAATATAATAACTATCTATAGATAAAAAGTTTTTTATTAAAATAAG
>CAYJHF010000158.1:0-4807 GCA_964369905.1 uncultured Mailhella sp.
TTTGTTTATATTTTGCAATTATTTAATAATCGTGCAATTTTATATTTGAGTTTTTTCCACTTTATGTTAGCTTTTTCGTTATACATTTTTATAAAAGAGCGTTTTGTAAATGCTCTTTGAAATCCGGCACAATAAATTGTGCTAAGTCTTTTAAAAGGTTTTATTTACAATGATTGATTCAAGATATACTGGCATAATTCAAGCCATACTAGGCAGTACATTTTTTGGTTTAAATTCTTTCTTTTTTTTGCCACTTTATCAACAGGGTTTTAGCATTGAAGCGGCACTTAGCTTTAGATTTATTTTTACCTCCATACCCTTACTAGCAATTCTTTTATATAAAAAACAATCCCTTTGCATTTTGCCAAAAGAAATTCTACACCTAGCCTTAATCGGTTTTATTTTTTTTATTTCTTCACAGCTTCTTTATAATGCAATTGCTTCCATGCCAAGCGGAATTGCCACCACCATATTTTTTACAACTCCCATATATGTTATGATTATGGCAGTGTTATTTTTAAAGGAAAAAATAGAGTTTTATAAACTATTTTTTAGCTTATTGGCTTGTCTTGGTATTGCTATTTTGTCAGGTTTTTTTGATGACATGACACAAATAAATATTGCAGGCCTTACTTTTGCTCTTTTAGGAGCCATTGGTTATGCCACTTACATTTTGAGTTTGCAAAAATTGCAAAATAAAAATATCAATACCTTGGTTTTGCTTTTTTATGTTCTGACGTTTTGTGGAGTTTACACGCTTTTTTATGCTGTGTTAAATGGTAAATTTATGTTGCCGACTTCGTTTTTTCAATGGTCTTACTTATTTGGATCAGGCTTTCTAACCGGAGCCATGGCCAGTATTTTACTTGTGGTTGCCATTAAAAAAATTGGCTCGGTTTTAGCGTCCATATTCGGGGCTATGGAGCCTATAACTACTGTTATTATAGGTGTTTTAATTTTTGGTGAACCCATGAACCTAAGTATATTTATGGGCATAATTATTGTGCTTTTTTCTGTTGTTTTATTATCTGTTTATCCTGCTCTAAGGGCTTGTAGCAGAGGAGGCAGGTTTTTATTTTTTGGACAAAAAGTTGATTAACCTCTGCTGAAAACTCTTTATATTTATCAATAGTTATTCTATTTCTCAGCATAGACTAACTAAATTTTCATAAACAAATAATTGTGCAGAGGTCTCACATTGACAAACTGCCTCAATTGAATTATGATTATGTCATAAATTTTTAGTAAGGAGTGCAAAATGTCAAAACAAATTACCGTTGTTGCCGTAGCAACAGCAAAACAAGGGCAAAGCGCAGCTTTAAAATCACAACTACTTGAATTACTCGCTCCAACAAGAGCTGAAGAAGGTTGCATTGAATATGTTTTGCATGACAATGCTGACGACAGCTCTTCCTTTGTATTTGTTGAAAGATGGGAAAGCCTAGAATTACTTGAAAAGCACTTAGCTAGCCCACATTTACAAAATTTTGTTAAAGTTTCTGCTCAAACCATGGAAAAATTGGATATACTCAAACTAACAAAATCAGCTGAATAATTTTAGGTATTCTGATTTAAAGTAAGTTTTATAATTTGAAAAATATTGTTGAGGAGCCTATGACGCAAAATACTGAAATGCCCAAAAAGTCCAATGCAAAAATAGCTGAGGAAGGTGTTAATCACTTTCTAATGCTTATGAATCAAAGAGGACTTAACACCACTAAACAGCGCATTAATATTGCAAAAATATTTTTTACCATGAAGGGGCATCACTCCCTTGAGGATATTTATCAAAAAGTAAGTCAAAAGGTTCCAAGTATTGGGCAAACCACAGTATATAGAACCATTAAGCTCTTGTGCGAAGTTGGACTTGCCGAGGAATTGCAAGTTGGTGATGGTTTTGCAAGATATGAACCTGTTACAACAAAGCAACACCATGATCATTTAATCTGTAAACAATGTGGCAAGACGGTGGAGTTTAGTTCACCTGAAATAGAAAAATGGCAGAATGACTTGGCCACAGAGCATGAATTTAAATTATTGGAGCATCACCATATTTTGATAGGGCTTTGTGCCGACTGTGAAAAGAAAGGCTTTACTCAATAACTGTTTTACTATTGAATGCCCCTTTTTAGTATTTAAGTTATTTTGGGCAAATTCAAAAAACTTTAGAACTGCACTAAATCAAATTATCAAAACCTGCAAGAAATAAGTACACTTAGTTCTTGCAGGTTTTGATTTCAAAAATAAAGCTCTCCTCCTAGGTTAAGAGCTTTACATAATTTTTTGCCTAGCGGAAAGAATATATGTTTTGCCAAGTGGCTCTTTTAACACCACCCTATAGCACATTAACCTATGTTTTGCCTAGCTACCTGTCTATGGAAGTGTGGGAAATTGGTATGCGCGTTGCCATTCCCCTTGGCAATGGAACATTTAGGGTTGGCATAATTCTCGAAATTTCGGACAATTCCCCCAATATGCCTGAAAATGTTGTTTTGCGTCCTGTGGTTTGGCCCATGGAAAGAACATCTTTACTCAGTTTCAACTACTTGGCCATGATTAAACAGCTAGCCTTGAGGCAATTGAGCACAGAGGGAAGAATTTTGGGCAATGTTTTACCAGCCGGACTTAAAACCACAAAAAATATTAAGCTAAGAAAGTTTCATGCAAGTGATAAGCCAATTTTTTATAAACTAAGGGAGCTAAATTCCCTTGATTTGGAAACAAAAAATGCTCTCGGGCTTGATTATTTGGAACAAAAAGCCGAAGTTCTTGCCCTTGCAGAAGACAGTGCCAAAACTGAACGAATTGTTTTAACCGCTTCTCCTCCTTGGAATATTAGAGCAAATGCTAATAAGCAAAGAGAATTACTTGATTTTCTAATGCACCATGGTGATCTTAGCCGAGCTAAGCTAAAGCAAAAGCTTCCCCATTGTGTTGACGTTATTTCTAGCTTAGTGCAGAAAAAAATGTTAAAAATTCAATTAGATGATAATGTTGAAGAGGAAAGGATTGAAAATTTTTTACCTCCTCCCATGCCTCAATTTACATTAAATTCTACTCAAGAAGAAATATTTCAAAAGCTTAGCCGGCATATTAATTCTGGTAAAAGCACAGCTGAAACTGCCTTACTTTATGGAATAACCGGCAGTGGAAAAACTGCTCTATATTTAGAATTGGCAAAATACTGTCTGGCACAAAATAAATCTGTCTTTTTATTGGCTCCGGAAATTGCCATAGCCCTTAAACTTTGCCAAGACGCAAAGGAAAGAAACTTACAAAGTATTTTGTATTATGGCAATCAAAGCCCCAAGTATAAAGAGCAAGTATTTAGGCAAGTGGCCAAGAGTAAAGACTCTTGCTTAATTATTGGAACACGTTCTGCTCTATTTTTGCCTATAAATAACTTGGGGTTAATCATTTTAGATGAAGAACATGATGATTCATTTAAGCAAGATGAAGGTTTGACTTATCAAGCTAAAGAAATTGCTTGGTATTTAGCCCAAAAACACCAAGCTTTATTTCTAATCGGTTCGGCTACTCCTGATATAAAATCCTTTTATTCTTCAAAACTGGAAAGTCAGCAAGAAGAAAATAAGCCATTTCTCAGACATGAAATGAAAAATAGAATAGGTTCAGCCAACTTGCCTGAAATTGAATTAATTGACTTTAAAGATTGCTCCCAAAGTTTTGCTCCCCAAAGTGTTCTAGCCTTGAAAGAATGTATTAATCAAGGAAATCAAGCCATTATAATGTTAAATCGCCGTGGCTATGCCCCCTTGCTATATTGCCTTGACTGCAAAACTGTAATTCGTTGCCCCCATTGTGATATTGCCATGAGCTATCACAAAAAAAGATCACAGATGCTCTGCCATTATTGCGGGTATACCAAGGTTTTTCCCTGCACCTGCCCAAATTGTAAAGGGCTTAATTTTTTACCCATGGGTGAGGGCACAGAAAGGCTTGAGGAAGATATTTATAATCTACTAAGCCATGAAGAAAAGTTAAAGGCTAAAATATTGCGTATGGATCGTGATAGCACAAGGCAAATAGGTAAAATGGAAGAAATTTTGTCTGCCTTTGCAGCTAAGGAAGCACAAATTTTGGTTGGCACACAAATGCTCTCCAAGGGGCATCATTTTCCTGATGTAACGCTTGTGCTGATTGCCGACGCAGATTTAGGGCTTAACTTTCCGGACTATCGAGCCGTGGAGCGTGTTTTTCAGCTCCTAACTCAAGCGGCAGGCCGAGCAGGTAGGGGTGAAAAAAAAGGTAAAGTTTTAATTCAAACCCGCGATGTAAATCACTATTGTTGGGACTTGATAAAAAAAGGTGATTATGAAGCATTTTATGCCCATGAGCTAAAACTTAGAGAAAAATATCAATACCCACCCTTTGTTAAGTTAGCCTTGGTGCGTGCTTCATTACCAAAAGATGCAGAGCAGTCTCTTGTAAGATGGAAAAACTTTGTTAATGAAATGAAAAGCGATGCCAAGTCCTTGGGTGTACAAATTAAAGGCCCAACCTCAGCGCCCTTGGCTATTTTGCAGGGTAGATTGCGTTTTCATTGCCTAATTAAAAGTAATAATTGGAATAGTATAAGGCAAATTTATGCCAAACACCTACCCTCGGAAAACACTCTGAAGAAATTGGATTTAAGAATTCAACTGGATATGGATCCGGTAAATATGTTGTAATTAGTCAATGTTGAAAATATGAGAACATATTGTTCATAAAAGTAAAGCTAGTAAAAATAACACAAAAAAATCTGCAAGAAATAAGCTTGGAACAAGCGATTTTCTTGCAGATT
>CAYJHF010000159.1:0-4794 GCA_964369905.1 uncultured Mailhella sp.
GAAGCCAGTGTGCCTTTCTGAAAAACACAAAAATTGTGTTTTTCAGCGTGGACTATTTAGTTCATGTTGAAAAAGTTAATTTTTGACTTTTTCTACAAAGGCACGTTGCACTTCAAGTGCTACCTTGTGGGACACCACAAGTGAATTGTGGCTCACTTTATGGCACGCAAAGCTTGACTGCCTTTGTTTACAGCTTTGATTAGCCTCTGCTGAAAACTCTTCAATATATAATTAGCACATTTTTCAGCACAGACTATTTAGCCTTTTTCATTTTTTTATCGTAAATGGAACGTTTTAAATAGCTAATATGATCAATAAATAGCTTGCCATTTAAATGATCTGTTTCATGTTGCATACAAGCCCCAAAATAGCCTTCACCTTCATATCTAACCTTATTACCGTCTAAATCAAGGCCACTAATAGCCACTCTTTTTGGACGAGCAACTTTTGCTCTAAACTCAGGCACAGAAAGGCAGCCTTCATTCTCAATATGTTTTTCTTTATTAATAATTTCTATTTCAGGATTAATAATAGGAACAAATTCTTGGGGTTTTTCTACCCCTTCTTCTTGCTCTTCCCCGAGGCTTATGTCAATAACTATTACACGGCGCAGAACCCCGATTTGTGGTGCGGCAATGCCAACTCCGCCAATAGTTTTTAGTGTATCCATCATATCTTGAACCAATTCTCGCACTTCTTGGTCAATTTCTGTGACAGGTTCTGAAATAAGTTCAAGTTTTGAATTAGGGTATTGAAGTAATGGTTTTAGCATATTACTTTTTATATTCCTTAAAGTGTTTTTATAAGTAATTAGTTCTCGCTGAAAAACACAATTTTTGTGTTTTTCTACAAAGGCACGTTGCCTCCAAGTGCCACGTTGTGGACGCCACAAGTGAATTGTGGCTCACTTTACGGCACGCAAAGCTGACGCTTTAGCTTACAGCTTTGATTAGCCTCTGCTGAAAATTCTTTTTTTGCACCAAACTTTTACAAGTAAATCGCACGTTCCGTGCTTATTTCTTGCAAAAGTTTTAGCCTTATTTTAATAAAAAACTTTTTACTTATATATGGTTATCACATTTTTCAGCATCGACTAATTAATCTTTCTTTGCTTCTTCTCTTAGTCTAATTCCAAGTTCTCTAAGTTGTAAATTGCTAACAACATCAGGAGCAGAGGTTAATAGGCAAGTGGCTTTTTGAGTTTTTGGAAAGGCAATAACATCGCGAATTGAATTTGCACCGGCAAGTAGCATGGCAATTCTGTCAAGTCCAAAGGCTATGCCACCATGGGGAGGTGTGCCAAATTCCAGAGCATTAATGAAATAGCCAAACTGAGCATAAGCACTTTCTTCTGTAAATCCTAGGGCTTCAAACATTTCAAATTGATCTTTTGAAGTGTGGTTACGAATGGAACCACCACCTATTTCATTGCCGTTTAACACCATATCATAAGCCCTTGCTTTAACAGTGGACGGACTTGTTTTAATCAGTTCTTTATCTGCATCTTGGGCTTGAGTAAAGGGGTGATGGCAAGCATTATAGCGTTTTTCTTCTTCATTATATTCAAAGAGAGGGAAATCAGTAACCCATAAAAACTTCCATACATTGTCAGGAATGAGGTTTAAATGCTGAGCAAGTCTAACTCGCAAATTACCAAGAGCAGCATTTACCATACTGCTTGCTCCGGCTTGGAAAAATACAATATCGCCGACTTCAAGCTCTAATGCTTTGGCAAGCGCATCTTTTTCAGCATCACTAAAGGATTTTACAATGGGTGATTGCCATTCATTTTCATGGATTTTAATCCAAGCAAGTCCTTTAGCTCCATAAATTTTTACAAATTCTGTATGCTCATCAATTTCCTTGCGGCTCATATTAGCACCGCCACAAACACGCATACCTTTAACCAGCTCAGCCTCAGCAAAGAGTTTAAAGCCTGAGTTTCTAACTATATCAGTTACATTTTTTAGCTTTAGATCAAAGCGTATATCAGGTTTGTCTAGCCCATAGTCAGCCATAGCTGTTTCATAAGGCATTCTGAGAAAAGGAGTTTGAATCTCAATATCCATGGCGTCTTTGAACACTTTCGCCATCATTTTTTCAGCCATTTCCATAACGTCTTCTTCATTAACATAGCTCATTTCTATATCAATTTGAGTAAATTCCGGTTGGCGGTCTGCTCTTAGATCTTCATCTCTAAAGCAACGGGCAATTTGGTAATAGCGATCAAAACCACTAATCATAAGCATTTGCTTAAATTGTTGAGGAGATTGTGGTAGAGCGTAAAATTCTCCATTATTTGGTCTGCTAGGCACTAAGAAATCCCTTGCACCTTCAGGAGTAGATTTTGTTAAAATGGGAGTTTCTATTTCTAAAAAGTTCTGTTCGTCTAAATAATTGCGCACTGCCTTTGAAATTTTATGTCTTAGCTTGAAATTATTGGCCATGCGAGGGCGACGAAGATCTAAATAACGCCATTGCAAGCGCAAGTTTTCTCCGGCATCACTTCTATCTTCCACAGCAAAAGGTGGGGTTTTAGCTGTATTTAGTAGTTTCCATTCACTGACCAAAACCTCAACTTCACCTGTTGGCATATTTTTATTAATCATTCCATCGGGTCTTGGGCGAACTCTCCCCTTAATGGCAACAACATATTCAGTTCTAATAATATGAGCTTGTTCATGGACTTTGGCTGAAGCTTCTGGGCTAAAGACTACTTGAGTCAATCCTTCTCTGTCGCGCAAATCCACAAATATAAGTCCGCCGTGATCTCGGCGGTATTGCACCCAACCCATAAGGCAAACCTCAGAGTTAGTATTTTCCATATTTATCTCACCGCAATTATGACTGCGTTTCCAGTCTTCAAGGGGTGAAATAAAGGTAGAATGCTCTTTTTGTAAGTCATGATTTTGCTTTTCAATTTCTAGGCTCATATTATTCCTCTTTATATGATCTTTTAATGCTTATATATATTCACTCAAGTTTCCAGCAAAATAATCCACCAGTTTTGATTGATAAATTTTGTCTTGGGAACCATTTTCCATATTTTTAACAATAACAGAACCTGAGGCAAGCTCTTCAGGTCCTATAATTATTGTAAAGTCTGCACCTGATTTATTGGCTTGTCGCATGGCACTTTTCATACTGCGCAGTTCAAAGGACATAATGGCACTAAAATTATTAGCCCTAAGGCTTTGTGCAATATTAAAGGCCATTTCTTTACAGTTGTCGTCCAAAAATGTAATATAAAAATCCAATTTCTTTGCTTTTAAAGGTTCGGACAATAAAGCAAGTCTTTCCATGCCACAGGCAAAACCAATGCCCGGAACTTCAGGCCCACCAATGGAAGCCACTAAACCATCATAACGTCCTCCGCCGGCAATAGAACCTTGAGAACCTATATTTTCAGAAACAACTTCAAAGGCAGTACGTTTATAATAGTCAAGCCCGCGAACTAAGCGATTATTAACTAAATAGTCAATATTTTGACTTTTTAAATTTTGCTTCACAACTGAAAAGTGATTTTGGCATTCCTCACAAGCATGCTCAGTCATATAGGGAGCATTTATTGTAGCCTCTTTGCATTTTTCAACTTTGCAATCTAAAACTCGTAGGGGATTTGTATACATTCGACGCTTACAATCCTCACATAAAACTGAACTATCCAACTTTTCAAGCCATGCTTGTAAGAGGTTGCGATAGGCCGGTCTACAATTTTCACAACCTAGGGTATTTAATTGAAGTGTAATATTTTTTATATTTATTTTGTCAAGAAATGTCATAAGCATGGAAATTATTTCTGCGTCAGCCTCAGGCTCTTTAGGGCCAATACATTCACAATTTAATTGATGGAACTGGCGCAATCTTCCTTTTTGTGGTCTTTCATGCCTAAACATTGGGCCTGTGGTGAAAAATTTACTCACCCCTTCATTGGCTGCAACATTGTGCTCTACATAGGCTCTCATAACTCCGGCTGTGGCTTCAGGTCTTAAAGACATGGAGCGCCCCTTACTATCTAATATGGAATACATTTCTTTTTGCACCACATCAGTTTCTGTGCCAATGGAGCGAGAAAATAATTCTGTAAACTCCATTATGGGTGTTTTTAGTTCTGTAAATCCATATAGCTCAAAGGTAGAACGGGCTGTTTGTTCTAAATAATTGTATAAACGACTTTCATCGGTAAAATAGTCAGCAAATCCTTTTATTGCTTGAATTTTAGCCATGTAAAACTCCATATAAAAACTTTGAATGGGGAATTTTATGCTTATTATTGACTATTGTCAAAGAGAAGTTTTGGGAAAAATTTGCCTATTTATTTTGGCACATAATTTGCAAGAAAAAGTCTAGAGATTTTTTATAAAGTGTTTTAGAAAGCAAAAAGCACTCAATTATAAGTAAAACAAAGGAAAATCCCATGTCAAAATTACATAAGAAAATTATTTTATCCGGTATGACACTATTTTTAGTAGCTCTTGTTGCCTTATCAATACCATTTGCTTATGCCAGTGAAATAGTGAGATTTTTCTAACCTGTTTTTTGTGCACACCCAAAGTCATTTTATAATTCTTTTGGGTGAATTACAGGTTTAATATACCTCCGTAAAAACTCTTGAAATAATTATCCACAAGTAAACTAATTTATTAGTAGTCCTTGTGGATTTTTGAAGAGTTTTATATGAATATATTTTCAGAAAGCTCTGCAAAATTTATTATGCAGAGCCTAACCAAAGCTGTAAACAAAGGCGTCAGCTTTGCGTGCCGTAAAGTGAGCCACAATTCACTTGTGGCGTCC
>CAYJHF010000160.1:0-4754 GCA_964369905.1 uncultured Mailhella sp.
ACAATAGGTAGAAATCCGGAAGTAAAACATAGAATTAGCCAAAAAGGCTTGGAACATATTAAGAAAGTTCAGAAAGAACTATTGCACAAAGCCTTTTCTTGTTTAAAAAATAATGGCTATATGATCTATTGCACCTGTTCAGTTTTTCAAGAAGAAAATGAAGGGCAAATTAAAAAATTCCTACAAAACCATAAGGCCACACTTATAGAGCAAGATTATATTATTCCTCAAAAGCTTAGCCAAAACTTTTTAGGGCACGATATTTTATTTTATGCCATTTTACAAAAAAATTAGAGCATTTCCAAGAATATTATTTTCTCAATGCTCTAATTTTATCTTTATTGACAGTATATTAGCACATTTTTCAGCATTGGCTAATTGCTAAACCACTGTGAAATTTTTTGTTTATCTTGATTACACATTAAAACACTATGTTGCAATGCCAAAATATATTCAAGTAAATCTCCATTTGTGCCACCTGTTAGGCTTGGTATTTTAGTTTCCACAAGTAGCTCAAGGGGTGGTTCATTTTTTATCAAGGTTGGAACAGGAATAATTTGTGTTTTTGCACAGGCTGTGGTTGTTAGCAAAATCAAACAGCTAAGGCTGTATAATTTTAAGAACATTAGCGGGAATTTTTTGTTCAGCCCATACTTTAATCGTAGGATCATTGCTAATCTCCTTAATTTTTATCTGTTTAATATTGATTTCTTCCTGAAAAATATTCCTCTCCTGTTGTAATTCCTGAATTAATAATTTATTTTTTTTACTATTTTCAGCTTCCGCTTGTCTTATTTTTTCGTAGGACTGCAAGGATAATTGCAAGGTAGAAATGCTTTCTTCCTTTTGCCTGACGCTCTCTTTGAGGTATTTTGTTTGAAAAAATAAAAATAAAATTAATCCCCCTAAGAAAAGAGCGCTCCCCAGTTTTAAATAATTCATACTTGCCCCCAATATTCCCTAAGTCCACGCTCAACTAACCACTCTTGAAGCTCAAAACTAGGGCAAGCCTTGGACGAGAATTGATTGTGAGCATAAATTTTAGCCCTTGGAAATTGTATTAAATAATTTCTAAGAACCAACTCTAAGCAATCAAATTGCTCCTTGGTAAAATTATTTTGGGCAATTCCATTCTCATCAATCCCACCAACTAAGCAAATACCAAGAGAATTTTTATTTTGCCCCTTACAATGGGCTCCAATTTTTGAAATTTTTCGCCCAAGCTCTTGCTTGCCACTACGATTTACTACAAGGTGATAACCAATAGTATTAAAACCACGCCTCTTATGCCAAGCTGTGATTTCTTTTGCTCCGATATTCATTTTGGCCTTAGTTGCACTACAATGAATAATTATTTTATCAATTTTTCGCATAAATGCTCCTTTTGCAGGATTTTAATCAGGAAAGAGAAAATCAAAGCCTTGAAAATAAACCAGCCCACAATAATATTCAAAAAACACTCATTTAACGAGTAAGCAAAGCTTGCTCTAATAATTCTTATTCTCAAAGAATTTTTCAATTTTATGTTTTATTTTTCTTTTTACCTTTTCAAAAAAGTATTGCAAAAAATTGTTCACACAAAAACCAAATTCAGCCAACTGTCGATTAATTGAGCTAAGTTCGTATAAAATTAGTAAATAAACAAAAACATCAAACAAAAATGCTCCATCATAGTTTATTTCAAGCCTGCCTTGCATGGCCACATCAAAAGCTCTTGTGCCAAAACCCACTACAATCAAGCCAAAATAAAGGCTGACAATTTTTTTTATTCCAAGACCAAGCCCTGACCAAGTCATTTTCTTTCTTTTGGCTGCATCGTAAAAACCAAGTATAAAATCAACTAAAAATAAATATTGGACAATTAACAATAGGTAAGCACTGCCTCCAAAATTTAAGCTTAGGTAGCCGGCAATTGCCACAAAACTTAGCTTAATTTCTATATTTTCAAGCCACTCTGAATAGTAATACTGCATAAACGTCCCCCCTTGGGTTTGTTTTTAGCTCCAAGTAATTTTATCTACTTCTTCCACAGTTAAGGCTTGATCCACCAATTCTTTTAAAGCCTTAGTCTTCTGATGCAAAGAGTTTGAATAAATAGCAAAGGTCGGAATAATCTGCAAAACCTCTTCTGCTGACAATGTTCTTATAGTATTGTCTTGCAAAGTCCATTCAACACTATAAGGCTGTCCTGCCGCCAAAACTACTTGAGCTGTTAGACTTGCCCCTACTAAACGATTATAGCTTTTTATATCGCTATCAAAAACTGAACCATCAAAGATAAAGCCGGCTTGTTCTACTTCATCACGTTTGGCATTGAGTTCGATTTTTTTAGCCTCTTTGGTTTGAACTAGGCTTGGCCTTTGCAAAGCCTGTATTTGAAAATTTCCACTACCTAAATCAGCCATTATGGCATTGTTATTATTACACCATATAGCTGCTTCGGGAGGGTAAACTCTCTCAAAAACTTGTCCTATACTATACATATTTTTTCTCCTTAATAACCTGTTGCGTACCAGCACAAACCGGTAGATTTAAATATACATCCTGATACAGTTGATAATAATTGAATATCCATAGAACTATTTCTTTTTACGGCAATACTTGGCCATAAAGGACCATCTGTACCTATCATGGCTTTATATACATCTATAACCAGCCCTGAGTATGTAGTGGTAGAAAAGTTGAGAGGAAAAGATATTGTTTTTTCTACGGGACTACATTCAATTTCGTGGGATATAGAACCACCCTGCTCAATAAATCCATCACTCCATTTTCTATACCAAGATGAGCTGTCCGTAGACTTCCAAGTTTCACTTATATAAGCCTGACCTGCTCCACCACTGTTTTGCAGAAGAGTTTTAAAGCTTTGAGTTAAGCTTGTCACATTGCCAAGGTTAGCATTGGCTTTAGTGTTTAATAGTGCGTCTATTGCTTCAAGCTCTTCTGCTACTGCCATTTCAGTGGGGCTTTCTACCGTGCTAGCCTCAATACTAGCCCTTATGGTCTGATGAATGGCAGGCAAGTCACTTGATTTAATAACTCCCTCACCCTCTCTGGCTTCAATTTCTGCTAGACTTGCAAGGCGAACTTTTCCTTTTGCCATTGTTGTTGCATCTGAAATTACAGGTATTTGGCTTATTTGTTGATTGGTATAAATATTTGCCAAGCTAAGCATTGAACTGCTTTTTTCTGCCAATTGCTTTGGAGTAATTGCTTTTTCTGTATTAGTTCCTGCTGTTACATCACTATCCAAGGCTATAAGTAGTTTGCCCTTGATTAAGGTTGTTGCGTCCGGAACTCCAACAACTGCGCTTTGTGCTATTTCTGCCCAATATTTTGCACTACCTTCAGGTTGGCTTAAAATATCTCCCACAGCCCAACTTCTTACTTCTACAATTTTTCCATTTGCCAGCTCAGTAAATTGATTACTTAAGCTTTGTTCTTGAGCTAAAATTTGATTAAGAGCATTTTCCTTGGCTTCGAGCAATAAGGGCAATTGCTCCATGATTTGTTCAGCTTTTTGGCTGGCAATTTGAGCATTTTCTGTGCTTATGTTTAAGCTATTTAGGGAAATATCTCTAGCTTCAAAGATTTGTTCGGCTAAAAGCTCCGGTGGATCATCGGAGGTGATGGGGACTTTTATGGAGCGACTAAGCTCTTCTGCCACCTGTTGAACTTGCAAAACTATGCGATCAAAGCCGTCTTTTTCCAAAACTTTTGGGTGAAAAGCTCCGGCATTTTCTAAATCCACAATTTGATTTAGTGGCACTTGCCTATAAATAACCAGTTCTTCACCATTTTGTAATGCTTCACCGCTAAGAGGATATTCCACTTCCATTTTGTCTAAATCCACTCGAAAATTTGAGTTAATAGTAAATGCTCCCAAATTACTTCTCTTAACCAAAAAAATATGATCGGCCTCTATCACAAAAAACGGAATAGGGAAAAACCTTGTTATTCCATTGCCTATATACTTTTTCTTACTAAGTGTACTTTCTATGGTCATATTTTCACCTTTAAAAAATTTTGAAATTTTTAATAAAATAATTGTGCAGAGGTTTTTATAAATTGAACACAAAAGTTTTCTTTCCAAAAAACTCATTCTAAGCAAAAACTACTAAAAAAAACCCGGGCCTTTTTTGGCTATACGTTCAATTGACTCAGCAAAAGTTCCAGCGCTGGAGTTTATGTTTTTTGCTCCACTGATCAATGAACTTGTACTATTTTGCTTTGCTTGATCTTCAAAATAAGAAAACTCATTTAAATCTATTTGAGCTTGATTATCATAATCACCGGCTTGCACAAGATAGTTTTGGGCTGTGCGTTTGGCCTTAGCTTCAATATCCAGAGCTTCAAGCTCTCCTAATTCAGTATAATCTGCCAAAAGATCAAGGGGAGTTCCTGAACTTATAGCAATATTTCCGGCTCCATATTTAGCAGTTAAGTCCCCAACGCTGGCTTGATATTTACGCCTTGCCTCTTCTTGCTTATTTTGTCCCTCAGCAAGCGCATCTTGGGCATTAATTTCTGCTAAATCAGCATTTCTTTGATTGATTGCGCTACTATATTCGGCATTTACCTTGGCTTGCTCCACAGCTGCTGCTTGAGCATTATAACCACTTACTGTATCAAAAAGCCCACCTATAAGTCCAATTCCACTTACTATTGCAGTTGGTGCACACATATTTCCTCCTTTGAGAACTCTACATAATAAAATATGCAGAGAGTTTCTTTGCTTTGAACCTTACATAATC
>CAYJHF010000161.1:0-4754 GCA_964369905.1 uncultured Mailhella sp.
TAGCCTGAATTCACTTCAGGCGTCCACGGAGTGGAACTCGAAGCCAGTGTGCCTTCCTGAAAAACACAAAAATTGTGTTTTTCAGCGTGAACTAATTAGGCAAAAAAAAAGAATTAGAAAAATCTAATTCTGTAAGGTGGTGCCGGGGGACAGGATTGAACTGCCCACACGAGGATTTTCAGTCCTCTGCTCTACCAACTGAGCTACCCCGGCAACGAAAACCATTTATATGCGATTTTTAAAAAATTGCAAGCTTTTTTTTAAAAAAAATTAATTTAATTATTTTAAAAGGTAATAAGTTTATTTTGTACCTCTAAACTCAATAGAAATAACTTCGTAGGTAACACGTCCTTTTGGAATATCAATGCTTATTTCATCGCCAAGTTCTCTACCGAGCAGGGCTTTTCCCACAGGTGAATTTATGGAAATTGAGCCATTTGAAAAATCAGCTTCATCTGCTCCAAGTAAGGTGAACTGTTTTTCTTCGTCTGTGTCAACATCAAGCACTGTAACAGTTGCACCAAAAATCACCTTATTACTTTGTAAGGTATTTATGTCAATTACATTAAATTCAGGTAATTTTGATTCAATATAATTTATGCGAGCTTCCAAAAATCCTTGTCTTTCTCTGGCCGCATCATAACCGGCATTTTCTTTCAAATCACCCTCTTCTCTGGCTTCTTTAATGGCTTGAATAACTGCAGGGCGTTCTTTTTTTAGCTTATCCAGCTCCAATTCTAATTTTTGATAGCCTTGTACTGAAATAGGTATACTGGTCATAGATTAATCCCTCTAAACTTTGAAAGCTCTGCATAATTATTTTTTTGCAAACTTTCTTCTAAAAAACTAATATTTGGTTAAAAAATAAAAACTTTATAATAAAAAAAACACCCAAAGTAAGAAATTTAATACAATAGGCGTAACATTATTGAAAAGACAATTTACTTAGGTTTTTATTTAAAGTCAAGATTAAAAAAATGCAACAGGAAATCTTGCTCAATAAGTTGTGTAGGTATTTTGAAACAAATTAAACTAATTGCTTTAACTCAAATTATTATGTTTTTAAATATTGTGCCTTGACATCTTAGCATGACTTACACTATATTGCTTTAAGAGCTTTTTAAATATTAATAAATGGAGAAATAGTATGGCGATAGAAATTAATGATGCAAGTTTTGAAGCAAGTGTTTTAAAGTCAGAACTTCCTGTACTTGTTGACTTTTGGGCTCCTTGGTGTGGTCCTTGTCGTTCAGTTGCCCCAATTATAGACGAAGTTGCTTCTGAGTACAGTGGGAAAGTCAATGTTGTAAAAATGAATGTAGATGAGTCCCAAAGTACACCTGGGCGGTTTGGTATTCGTGCTATTCCAACTCTTATTTTGTTCAAAAACGGTGAAGTTGTAGATCAAATTACAGGTGCTGTTTCCAAAGCAAATATTGATGCTTTGTTAGCTAAAGCTTAAATATAGGCAGAAAAAAATGAAAAATTTTGATGCTGTTATTATTGGTGCTGGACCCGCAGGAATAAATGCTGCCCTTTATATGGTGCGTGCAGGTTTTAGTGTAGCCTTAGTTGAGAAAAAAACCCCTGGTGGGCAAATTCTCGGAACGGCTGAAATAGAAAACTATCTTGGCTTTCCAAAAGGTATTAAAGGTTATGAAATGGCAGATACTTTTTCTGCTCACCTTGATCAATACCCTGTGGAGAGAATATTTGGCGATGTTATTGCCATGGAAGAAGTGAAAGAGGGTGAACTTGTAAAACACAAGCTTATTCTTGATGAAAATAAAGAAGAGTTATTGGCTCCTGTAGTAATAATTGCCACCGGTGTTAGATACCGCAATCTTGGTGTTGACGGTGAACATGATTTTCAGGGCAAAGGCGTTTCCTATTGTGCCCTTTGTGATGGAAACTTTTATCGCGATCTCAATGTAATAGTGGTTGGTGGTGGAAACTCTGCTTTAGAAGAATCACTCTATTTGTCTAGAATTGCCCGCAAGGTTTACTTGGTTCATCGCCGTGATAAATTTAAAGGTGATAAAATTTACCTTGAAAAAATCATGGCAATGCCTGAAAAAATAGAAATTGTCACAGATCATGTGATTGAGTCTTTACAGGGTAGTCCAAACTTGCAAAAAGTAGTGGTTAAAAATGTAAAAACCGATGAACTTCGAGAAATTGAAGCGGAAGGGCTTTTTGTTTATGTTGGAAATATTCCCAATAGTGCATTTTTGCCAAGCCATTTTGCAACCAATGACAAAGGCTTTATTGTTACAGACCAAGAAATGCGTACGGAAACTCCAGGGGTTTATGCAGCAGGCGATATAAGAGATAAGGCTTGTCGTCAGGTTTGCTCTGCCGTTGGAGATGGTGCTACAGCTGCCACTGCAGCTATTGTTTATTTGGAGCAAATATAATGTTAAAAGTTTTTCCCTTTTTAGTTTCATTACTTTTTATAACTTCTTGTGGTGGAGTAATTGATAAATATTTCTTACCTGTTGCAGATGATACAGTTTTAGAAATATTTGAAGCCGGCAATAATGCCATGCAAACAAAACGCTATTCACATGCTATTGGATATTTTTCTGAAATAAAAGATAATTATCCTTTTAGCCCCTATGTAATTGAATCAGAGCTAAGTCTTGGTGATGCTCTTTATCTCAACGGCAATTTCCGTGAAGCCTCTGAGGCCTATCAAGACTTTGAAGAACTTCACCCACGACATGAAGCAATTCCCTATGTGCTTGTGCAAATTGTAAGATCATTGCGCCAATCATATACCTCAATTGATAGAGAAACCACAGAGTTGACTGTTGGTATACAATATGCCGATAGGATTTTAAGTGAATATCCAGGTACGGACTATGCCTTGGCTGCCGCAAGCGAAAAGGCTATAATGTGGCGGAAAATGGCTGATAGAGATGTGTATATTGCTCAAATTTATAATAAAATGGGTAACTATGAAGCATCATGGAATCGTTATAATAAAATTGCACAAACCTATACAGATTTGCCTGAAATTGTAGCCTATGCCACTGAGCAAGGTAATGTTAACTACCTTAGATTTAGAAAGAATGAGTCTGAAGGGGTTAGGGAAGAGCGTGTGGGCTCTTGGAAAGAATTATTTGAATGGCTATAATTAAAAACTGTAATTTCCTAATATTTACCCCCCATTGCACAAGCAATTGGGGGTAAAATTTTTTAGGCCCTAGCTAGAGGATAATTTTATGAAAAACGTGCAAAAATCTTTGTTTGAACTTGAAAACTCTGAGCACAATAAAAATAGTGAAGTTAATCAAGCAGAAAAAGACAGAGTGCTTTTCTTACGCAATGAGTTAAAAAAACATAATAAATTATACCACACCTTAGACCAGCCTGAAATTTCTGATCAAGAATATGATGCTTTATATAGAGAACTACTCACACTTGAGGAAAAATTTCCGATTTTAATTACTAAGGACAGTCCAACGCAAAAGGTAGGCGGTGAGCTGTTGCCATACTTGGAAAGTAGGGCTCACAGTTTAAGAATGTATGGGCTTGACAATGTTTTTTCCAAAAATGAATATGCTGACTTTGTCAAAAAGGCCAAAAATTATGCTGCTAAGCAAGTGGGCAGTAGACTAAGTTCTTTAAGCTTGAACACTTGGTGGGCAGATTTAAAACTTGACGGTTTGGCCGCTGAGCTAATTTATGAAAATAATGAACTAAGTATTGCTTTAACTCGTGGCGATGGTGAAGTTGGTGAGGTAATTACATCAGCCATAAAAACCATTAGAAATGTTCCCTTATTTTTAGAAAAGAATTATGGGCTTACCCGTCTTGAGGTGCGTGGTGAGGTTTTAATGTTAAAAAAAGATTTTGAGTTTTTAAACAAAAAACAGACTGAACTTGGACTAAAAACCTTTGCCAATCCGAGAAATGCCGCCGCCGGTTCCCTAAGACAGCTTGACACAAGGATTACTGCTGAACGGAAATTAATGTTTATCGCCTATGGAGTTGGCCAAGTACTCACCTCCAAAGAAAATAATAATGAAATTGGCCTTGATATTTGGCCAACTCAGGCAGAATTGATTGCAGCACTTCATGAACTTGGCTTTGCTGTTCCAGATAGAAGTATGCTTTGCTTAGACGAAGAAAAAGCTTTATCTTATTATGAGCAAATGGAAAAAATAAGAGATGATTTGCCCTATGAAATAGATGGTGTGGTTTATAAAGCCAATAGTAGGGAAGCCCAAAATATTTTAGCTTACACAGCTAAGGCTCCTCGCTTTGCCACAGCTTGGAAATTCACCTCAAGGCAAGCTCAAACCAAGCTAAATAATATTACAATTCAAGTGGGTAGAACAGGAGTTTTAACTCCGGTAGCAGAGCTTGAACCTGTTGCCATTGGTGGAGTAATGGTTAAAAGGGCTTCTTTGCACAATGAAGATGAAATACAAAACTTAGACGTTAGAATTGGGGATACAGTCTTGGTGGAAAGGGCAGGTGATGTTATTCCAAAGGTGCTCAAGGTTAATATGGAAATGCGTCCTGTTGATGCAAAAATATTTGAATTTCCAAAAAATTGCCCCATCTGCCATCACCCTGTAAAGCGCTATCAAGGGGAAGTTGCTTCTTATTGCGCCAATAATGATTGCCCTGCTTTAAAGCTACAAAGTATGATTTACTTTGTTTCTAAAGCCGGAATTGATGCAGATGGTGTTGGGGAAAAATGGATTGAAAAATTGGTTCAAGCCGGCTTGGTAGAAGATTTT
>CAYJHF010000162.1:0-4697 GCA_964369905.1 uncultured Mailhella sp.
CCCCCAACAATAACAATAAGAGGAGTTTTTATGTCAGCACAAAAGCCGTGGGGTGGACGATTTCAAGGCACAACTTCTAAAGAGGTTGAGGCCTATACCGAATCAATTTCCTTTGATACAAAAATGTACCGCCAAGATATAGCTGGTTCTATTGCTCATGCTAGAATGTTAGGCGAACAAAATATAATTAGCAGGGAAGAGGCAAATGTTTTAATTCAGGGGCTTCAAGCTGTTTTAGCAGAAATTGAATCAGGCAAACTTATTTGGAAGCAAGAGCTTGAAGATGTGCACATGAATATTGAAACAAGGCTGACTGAGATTGTGGGCGAAGTAGGTAAAAAATTGCATACGGGGCGTAGTCGCAATGACCAGTGTTGTTTAGATTTGAGGCTGTATGTTTCAGAAGCTTTGTTGGCTTGGCGTGACCATTGTAAAAATTTAATTTCTGTTTTGCTTAGTAGGGCAGAGGAAAATAAAGCTGTGCTTTTGCCCGGTTGTACTCATGTGCAACCTGCTCAACCTGTTAGCTTAGCCCACCATTTATTGGCTTATGCCTTTATGTTTCAGCGTGATGTGGCTAGAATTGAAGAAATAGAAAAAAGAGCTAAAATAAGTCCACTTGGAGCGGGGGCCTTGGCGGGAAGAACCTATAATTTAAATCCTATGGCTATTGCAGAAGAACTTGAAATGTATGGAGTGTTCAAAAATAGTATGGACACAGTGGCAGATCGTGACTATATTTTGGAAGCTCTTTTTTGCAGTTCTGTAATCATGATGCATTTATCTCGCCTGTGTGAAGAAATTATTTGGTGGGCTAATCCTCAATTTGCTTTTGTAACTTTAGCTGATGCCCATTCCACCGGTTCTTCCATTATGCCGCAAAAAAAGAATCCTGATGTGGCAGAAATTATGCGAGGTAAAACCGGCAGAGCTTATGGCAATCTTATGAACTTATTGACTACACTAAAAGGCTTGCCACTAACCTATAATAGGGATTTACAAGAAGATAAAATTCCCTTTATGGACAGCGACGAAACCATTCAAAAATCCCTACCATTAATGGCAGATATGCTTTTACATATTACCTTTAGAGCTGATAAAATGGAAAAGGCTTTAAAGGCAGGATTTTTAAATGCTACTGAATTTGCTGACTATTTAGTAAGTAAGGGCATAGCATTTAGGGAAGCTCATCATATAACAGGTAGAGCAGTGGCTTTGGCAGAAGAAAAAAATGTGGGACTTGAAGATTTAAGTCTTGAGGATTTTAATAATTTATGTGCCGGTTATGCTAAAGTTGATGATGAAGTTTATGTTATTTTGGATTATCATACCGCTGTGAATAGACGAAATATTAGTGGTGGCACAGGGCCAATTTCTGTAGATGCTCAAATAAATGAACTAAAAAAATGGTTACAATAATGTAAAATTTCTAGTTAAAATTATTTAATTAGAATTGAAATTCACTTTATAAATGGTGATTTGGAGAGTTTTTAATGCAAGTTTATATAGCCTCATCTTTTAAAAACATTCATGCGGTTAAATTATTGTCAAAATATATGCGTGGACTTGGTTATAATATTTTAGATTGGACGGAAAAAGCAACTCCACCCGAGGGGTTAAATTCCAGCCAAAGAAGAGAGTGGATGGACACAGATCACGGGGGTGAGGTTTTTAGATTTTGTGAGCAAGCCTGCATGAAGGCAGATTTTTTAATTTACCTTGGAACATCAGGACAAGATGCCGGTGTGGAGCTTGGAATTGCCCATGGGCTCAGTATTCCGATTTTGGGAATAAGAGGGCCTCTTGAATCACCAGGGCTTATGCTACATGGTGTTATTACCACTTGGGTTGAGGACGTGGAACAGGCTGTAAAAATTCTTGCAGAAATTATGGATTATAAAAATAATAAAAATGAAAATTCTCACTATAACCTTGAGAATAAAGACTATTCATCTCATACAGTTAGATTACTGAGTAAAATTAAGCAAAATAAATAAACAAACTCTGCTTAAGGAAACACAGATTAAACCAGTGTTTCCTTAAGCAAGGGCAACTAGTTCCAAATCTCCCCAAATGCCAATATGTTCATCACATTGTAAAAAAATACCCTCAAGCCCTGATTTAGAATGTAGATCAAAAAGGTTATGGTAATTTTTAAATTCACTATAAACTTCAATAAATTCTAATAATTCTTGGTAATTAAAAGGATTATTAATGGCTAAAATTTTTGAATGTTTTTTCGCTAAGTCAATTACTTTATTTATATCTTTTGAGGTTTTTAACATATTACAGTAGGCTGTGGCTAAGGCATCTGCAAGGGCAGCATTCTTAGCTTTTACCATAGCAATATCACCATTGCCAAAACTAAGAGAATGTCCAATTTTTGAAGAAGATGAGCAAAGGGAAGTGGGGAAGTCAGATTTTAAGATTTTTATGCCAATATTTTGATTTAATTTAGGATTAGAAAGAACTCCCACAATACGTTCCTTATGGGAATAAACATAAATATCACCACCATTTTCCACAATAACACTAAAAGCATTGTTAATGACATTTTGATGCGAAGCATAATTTTTCTTTATCCAAAAAACCAGTAGGGAAGTCATTAGCTGAGCAACTGTTCCGGCAATGGTTGCAAATGGGCCAACATTAGCAATTTTTGCAACATCATACATGACATTAATATTTTTTTCTATATTTTTCGGAGCTGATATTGGGATTAAACTGTGTAAAAAGTCAGGGTAGTTTTGAATGTGAAATTTTATATCTTGTCTGATTTTATAAAGAAACTTAGTAGAAATTTCTATAACATCACTTTCATTAATAAAGCTTGGTAAAGTTAGTAATAAATCGCTTTCTTCAAGTATGACTTGAAATTTCTGTTCTTCAGTATTTGAGCTTTCTAAAACTCTATAATGTCTTTTGGGGTCAGTGTAAACTTCCATATTTATTATAGCTCACAATTTAATGGTAGATTAATTTTTATAAATAATATAGAACAAATCTTCATAGAGAACTTTGCATAATTATTTTTTATGACAAAGTTTCTCATTAGATTTATAATCACACTTATTTATTTTGTAAACTATAATAAACTAAAATAAAATATTTAGAAATCGGACTTGAAATTATGACAAAATCCCTATGGCAACTGACAGTTAGAGAGAGTTTCTCATCTGCCCACGCTTTGAGGCATTACAAAGGCAAATGTGAAAATCTTCATGGGCATAACTATCTTGCTGAAATGACTGTTGAGGGTGAAGTGCTTACCGCTGACACAGAATTAGTCACTGATTTTAGTGTGCTAAAAAAAATATTGCGTGAAGAGCTTGTTAAGCTTGACCACTGTAATTTAAATGAAACTCCACCCTTTGATAAAATTAATCCATCTGCTGAAAACCTAGCTAGATTTTTATGGCAGTGTTTAAAGCCAAGGCTTGAAAATTTGCCAATTAAACTTTATGGGGTGAGCATTAGTGAAAAGTCAGCTCAAACTGCTACTTATAGAGAAATTACCGAATAGAATTATCAAAACAAAGAGGGGTAAAAATGAGTTTATTTAGATCACTTTTTTT
Organism: uncultured Mailhella sp.; assembly: GCA_964369905.1. GTDB lineage: Bacteria > Desulfobacterota > Desulfovibrionia > Desulfovibrionales > Desulfovibrionaceae > Taurinivorans. The sequence goes on from CAYJHF010000162.1 coordinate 3,576, forward strand.
TAAACAAATTGAGCTTGGTGTTTTACAAACATTATATGACTACAACATTAGAACTGTAGCAAAACAAGTTGGTAGCAGCGTTTTCTTGCCGGAAAACCCTATTTATTCTCAAGAAGAGTTTTTGGCAATTGAAAAAAATTCTTTTTTTTCCAGAAACTTTTTTAGCCCTAGCTTTGAAAAATTATTACCTCGTAAGTATGAAGTATTTTTATCTTACTTTACGCTTTCAAACTTATTGCCTGACGAAAAATCTGAGTTTTTAAATAACATTCAAAAAATAGCGCCCAAAACTATTTTTGTTGATTATGAAATAGCCGAAAGAAATTATTCCTATCCAAGCTATTATGGCTTTACCTTAAGTCAATATGCTTCAATTTACTATGATAATCTATATGATAAAAAGCGTAGGCAAGATAATTCTAAAATGTTTACAAATTATTTAGAAAGGGGAGCCATCGAAGGGTTTTTCTTTGATCTTGAAAAGGAAGAGGGAATTGCTCCTAAAATTATTCATAGAAGAACTTTAGGCTGTGGCGGTATTGGACTGTGTTATTGTGAATGGTAGAAAATGTTTTTATAAAAAGCCTGTAATAATTCAATTTTACAGGCTTTTTATCTGATGATTATCTTTTGTAATTACTCTTTCCATCACCTTCCCAAGGAAGACCAATTCCACTTTCTTCAGGTTCTCCATCAAGTCCTTTACTAAGGGGATTGTCGGAAATTCCTGTTTCAAGGGCTGAGTCCGGAACCATGCTATTTCCTGGTATTGTGTCTGTTTCTGGATTGTGTGCAGCATAACTATACCAGTAGGAATAAATTCCAAAAACCTCTTCCATAAAAGCCCCAAGATAATTACCTGCAACACAAATACCATCTAAGTTCCAACTACTTTTTGTTTGAAAGTCAAATAAGGTATTATTTGCAAATGTAAAAATTAATGGATCCTTGCCCGTCCAAACTTCACGCTTAAATATTCTTACAACGCCAAGTCCATCATCATAAACAGCAATTAATGGAATATTACCCAAAAAGAAATTAACACTCTTTTTTTGGCGCACAAAATTTACATCAATGGCCATAAAAAGGTTTTCCATTTCAAGCCCTATAATTAATGTTTTC
>CAYJHF010000163.1:0-4695 GCA_964369905.1 uncultured Mailhella sp.
ACTGCTGTAACTGTTTGTTCACCAACATAATCTCCGGCAAATCTTTGAATTGCATTGGCAATTATTTCCTTAGCTTTTCTATCAGCAGTTTCTTTTGCTTCAGATTCAATTACCCTGATTATGTGGGCTGATTCATGGCGAGTCTTGGCTTCAACATCTGCTAAAAGGCGTTGTTTGGCCTCCTCTGCTGTTAAACCAGAAACTTCTTGTAACTTTTTTTCTTGTTCCAAAATAAGAGACTGTAGCTCTTGCTCTTTATTATCAAGTAATCTTTCTTTGTGAGCTTGTTCTTTTCAATATGTAGAACTTCTTCTTCTTTTGTAGTTACCCTTTCTATTTTTTCATCAAGCCTTTCAGTTAAATCTTGAAGTTTTCTTTCACGAGATTTAATTTCTTTTTCTTGCTCACGAAAATCTGTTTCCATTTCTTTCTTTTGTTGGTAGATCTCTTCTTGGCTCTTTATTAACAGTTCTTTTTTTTGTGCAGAGGCTTCTTTTCTAGCTTCATCTACAATTCGTTCCGCCAAATCCTTTGCATCACCAACACGCTTTGTATTAAGCCTGTTTTGAAACCAACAGCCAAAACCAACTCCTAAAACCACAGCCATCAATATGCTAAGTGAAAAATACAATATATCCATTTTTTCCTCTTCTCTCTTTTATTTTTGATAACCTTACATAATTTATGCTAAAGTTTCTCATTTAAATTAACGTTATAAAAGATTTATCTTTTTAATAACTTGTTAAAAATTTTTATAATTCAATACTGCAATGGTAAAAAATTTTGTTTTGCCATTTTGTGGCATTAGCTAAAGTTTACCTTGCAATTTCTCCATAAACTAAATAATCAAATTACATAATAGTTTGCTTATTACAATAAGTTATATCAATTACCATTGGTTAAAAAAAATCTCAAGCTTTTGGGCTTGAGACAGATATAATTTTAGGCTTTTGTATAAACTATTGTGGTAAGCAGGTTACAAACCAAGCTAACCAAACACTGTTTAGTTACATATAAAATAGTTATAAGATTCCCAAGATGCCGTAGTCCAATAAGGGCACGTGACCTGGCTTACCAGGGGGGACGGTCTAGCATAGCTTCAGGCTCCCTTAATAAAAAGGTTTGCACACCACCATGACAAAGAACATCCAATCATCGCTTGTACGGCCGGCACCATAAAGTTGGGCTACGCACATCTTAGGAAATAATTAGCTTTTTTCACCTTGCTCTTCAAAATTTTTTGAATACTCAGAAAAAGAAACTGTTTCATCTATTTTTTTCAACAAATCAAATAATGTTTTTTGATTTAAAGCATTATTTTTCTTTTGTTGTAGTAATTCATCAGTAATACCTAAAAGTAATATTGCCAGTAATCTATCCTTACCCAAATTACCGCTTTGAGCTCCTAGTTTATTGTATAAGTTTTGGGCGTAAGCATGAGCTTCATTAACTCGATCCTGCCCCACATCAGTCATAAAAGACAGACTGGAAAGATCAAACACGTTGAGAATATATTCTCGCATATAACACCCTATTCTATCATGGCATTTTGAACTTTATCCAGCATTGCTTGAATTTTCATTCGCACATTTTCAGTGTTTGCTCTGCTTTGATTAAGTTCGTTTGCTTGTCTCTTATGTTGATCTAAAAAATCTGCATAAGTAGATAGTTCTTCACGCAAGGTATTATTTTCTTTACGTAATTTTTGTACTTCAGCTACTAAAGCCTCTATTCTTTCTTCCAATAGTTCTAAAAGTTCCATAAGAAAAAAATAGCACTATTTTTAAAAATAAGCAAGTGTTCAGATTAAAATATCAGTAATTATTACTATCTCATGTTATTTCAATATAATAATAAAAAATTTATAAATTTTCATTACCTTTATATCTTACAAGGTTATTTTTTGAACAAAAATTCATATACAAATTAAATTTATTATAAATTACCATTACTCAAATATGTTGACATTTAGAGTAATTTATTATTATATAGCTAAGTATGAGTTGTTAGTCTTGGCAAATCAATTACATTTTTCTCTTGAATTACATTTATTTCTTGGCATAATTCCCAAATAGGAAGTAATATGGCTGTAAAATGGGTCAAATCAAGTGATACATTTTCGCAAAAATACGAAAATAATTTTTCTGAACTTATTCTCATTGCAAAGGACGAAAAAAGTTCCAATGAGGATAAAAAACTTTTGTATGCAACAGGGTTTAGAAATTTTAGAATATTTACTTCCGGAGTTAGTGCTTTAGAATATATTTTAAAAGAAAAAGAGGATAATTTTGCCGATTATACTTGTCTACTAATGATGCATGAGGAATTTTATGACATTGAGGCATTTATTTTTCTTTCACTTTTATCCATTCATCCCCTAGGCGATTTCTTCCCAAAAGCAGTTTTGACATTTCATCATAGCTCTGATGCTTCATATAACTTTGAAAATAAAAAAATAAAATATAGTTCACTTGGTTGTTTTAAAGTTTTAAACCGTCCATTATCCCCAAAAATAATTACAGATCTCACAACTGAAGCATTTTCACTTTATCAAGAAACTGTAAAAAATTTTGTAAAATCCCACCAAGAAATTGAGAGTACAAATCAAGAAATTATTTTAATTAGTGAAGAGAAAAGAAAGCAATTTGAATTAACTTTAGCTAAATATGTTTTTATTCGCCCATCAACTTTGACCTTTGAAGAAGCATATCTTAAGGGTGTAGAAAAATTTAATAATAAAATATATAATCAATCCATTGAGTATTTTAAAAGAGCCAGTGCACTCCAATCGGATTATCAAGGTGATGCTTTATATTATTTGTTCCAGATTTTTCTAAAAAAGAAAGATTCAAAAAATGTAAGACTTACTTTAACAAATCTTTGTCAATACTGTGTTGAAAATAATGATTGGGCAAAGCTTGAAGAAGGCATAGAAGCTTCAAAAGACTTGTTTAAAGAATTTACCCACCCCATATTAAAAATATTTGAAAAAGAAGTTAATCAAAAAAATACTCATAATATTGCTGCCATATTAACCTATATACATGGTTACTTTAGTGTGCAAGAATTGAGCACTGCCATTATAAATGGCCTTGATAAAAATGAATTGCCAAAAAGCATCTCTATTGTTTTATATAATTATCCCGGCTTGGTGAGCAAAGTTAAAGAAGAACTTCTTCAAATTAGAAATCAAAAAAAACTGGCGCAAAAACGACGTCAAGCCATGAGAAACAAAGGGCAAGGCTTATCTGATCGCACTGACAATATAAGCATTAGTTCAAACTCAGATAGCCATAACTCATTTGTTATTTCTGAAAACTCTTTACTAAAGCGAAAAACCAATGTGGAGCAAGGCCGTAGTGAACAAGGTTTAAGCAAAAATAATTTTGGTTTTGAGAAAAAGTCTGAACAAGCTATAAATCAAAAACCTGCTAAAAAAAGTAATAAATCAACACCAAGGTCTGAATATGCTTTAGATATAAGCAATTTAAAAATGGGTAATGGGGAAGGTGAAGAGCTGTTTTCACTAATTCAAGACGAGGAAAAACCTCCATCTTTTTTTGGAGGAATTGTTCATATTATAAAAAAAGTTGTTAAAGAAACAAAATAATTTTAAATTTATAAATATTCTAAAATTAACAGACTGTTATAATATATTTTTGCTATAGTTATCTATGAATAATTTTAATTAATATAAATTTAAATTGCCTTATTATAAAAAAACAGCTACAAGTACCAATCATATTTATTATTGGAGATGCCAATGCGTTTTCTCATGTCTTTATGTTTAAGTATTTGTATGCTTGTGTCATCACAAGCTTACGCAAAAGGAAATTCTATGATTAAATTTACAACTTCCATGGGTGAGATAGTAATTGAACTCAATGCTGAAAAAGCGCCCATTACCGCAGCAAATTTTGAAGCTTATGTGCAAGATGGCTTTTTTGATGGCCTAATTTTTCACAGGGTTATAGATCAATTTATGATTCAAGGTGGTGGGTTTGATGTTGAAATGAACCAAAAAGAAACTCGCAACCCAATTACCAATGAAGCTGATAATGGACTTAAAAATGATAAGTACACCATTGCCATGGCTCGCACCCAAGATCCTCATTCAGCAACTGCACAATTTTTTATCAATACTAAGGATAATGATTTCTTAAATCATACTTCACCAACAGTTAATGGTTGGGGTTATGCCGTTTTTGGAAAAGTGGTTGAAGGATTTGAAGTTGTGGATTCCATAGGCAAGGTAAAAACTACTTTTAGCGGTTTTCATGCAGATGTTCCAGCTGAACCTGTGGTTATTATAAAAGCTGAAGTAATTGAATAATTTTTACTTCTAACATTTATACAAAAAAACCTGTCTATGGCAGGTTTTTTTGTATTTAAGCTAGGAAATATTAGGGCATTTTTGGAAAAGAATTGTCCTAAAATGCCCTAAACACTTCATTGGAGCATGGCGACATTGAAGTGCAAAAAGCAAGAATAGAAGTGGCTTTGCCACTTCGTTAAATGATTGCTTTTTGAAAGTTATATGGTTTAGAGCAGGTTCAATCTTTATTGAAACTGCTCTAGTGCAATAAATTTGAGGCTTGAGCTTACAGCTTTGATTAGCCTCTGCTGAAAATTCTTTTTTCCACCAAACTTTTGCAAGTAAATTGCACGTTCCGTGCTTATTTCTTGCAAAAGTTT
>CAYJHF010000164.1:0-4649 GCA_964369905.1 uncultured Mailhella sp.
GAAATTATAGAAAAAATGGCTAAAATTGGCATGACTCCAGGATATGTTAGCCGTGATCAAATGGCTAAAGAAATTGAACTAAAAACCAACTTAGCCAAACAAGTTCTTGAAGGACGTAAGTCATTAGACTAAGTTTTTCAAAACACAGATAATTTTCGAGAGCTCTGCATAATTATTTTTTATAACAAAGTTTCTTACAAAAAAAGAAAATTTGAAAATCTAAAATTTTAAACTTATGCAGAGTTCTCGATATGATAAATTTTTTACTAAAAGGGAAATCCTTTGCAAACCCCATTGATTTTTCCAAACTTCGTTTGAAAAAATGGCAAAAATTTAGTTTTTGTATAATAAGGAATATTCATGACAAGTAAAACAGATTTTTTTGCTGGAATTATTTTACTTTTAGTTTGCGCAATTTTTGCGTGGCAAGTTTACCTAATTCCAGACATAGAGGGTTCAAGTTCTGTAACTCCAAGCTCTTTCCCAAGCGGTGTACTCTTTTTATTATCCTTATGTTCTCTTAGGCTTGTGTATACAGGTTTGCGTGGAAAAATACGTCCAAAAAATTTATGGCCTGAGCATGAGGTTTTTGTTAAAACCATGAAGTTTTTTCTCTTTGTCGTGGTTTATATTATTGCTTTTGTAGTGATTGGAACATGGAGTTATTCCAATGATTATCCCTACGGATTGGCTTTTTGTTCTACAACCTTTCTATTTATGCTTTTTGCTCAACTAGAAACAAGGCCTGAAAAAAAATTAATGGCTTTTATTGTCGCTATTATATCAAGTTTGTTTCTTTTTGGTACATTTTTTTACTTCTTTAAAGTCATGTTACCTTAATTGGCTTTATTATAAATTAGTGTATTAGGGTATTAATAATATATTTTTTGTTAGGAATATTCTAAACAAAAATTAAAGGAATTTATTTATGGACGTGGTAATCGAGGCTCTTGTTATATGTTTTTCATTGCAAAATATTCTTGCTAATTTAATTGGGGTGGCTCTGGGAATAACTTTCGGGGCTTTACCTGGTTTAACTGCCGTTATGGGAGTTGCTCTGCTTATTCCTTTAACATTTGGCATGGCTGCGGAAACTGCATTTGCAGCCATTCTAGGTATGTACTGTGGAGCTATTTATGGTGGTAGCATAACATCTATTGTTATTTCTACCCCCGGAACAGCGGCAGCGGCGGCCACCATGCTTGAAGCTCCTTATTTTAATCCTCGAGGTGAGTCTTTAAAAGCTTTACAGATGGTTACAATAGCATCATTTATAGGGGGAATTATCAGTTGTGCTTTCTTAGCACTCATTGCCCCTAGTCTTGCAACTTTTGCTCTTTCCTTTGGGCCGGCTGAATACTTTGCCCTTGGAATTTTTGGTATGACTATTGTTGCTATGCTGTCAGAAAATTCATTAACAAAAGGTGCTATTTCTGCATTACTTGGGGTTCTTATTGCCATGATTGGGCAAGATCCGCTTACAGGTAATATTCGCATGACTTTTAATAATTATAATCTTACCGGTGGCATTAGCTTGGTTCCTCTTTTGGTTGGACTCTATGCCCTTTCACAAGTAATGCTTTCATTAGAAGGTATTTTTGGTGGTAAATCCCATAATGTTTCAGTGAGTGATCTTTCCCATAATCGCTTAACTTGGGCAGAACTTTGGAAAAATAAAATTAATATAATACGCTCTTCTCTTATTGGAACATTTATAGGTATTATCCCAGCAACTGGTGCAGGAACAGCTTCTTTTGTTGCTTATGGTGAAGCAAAGAGGTTTTCCAAAGAGCCGGAAAAATATGGAAACGGTTCTTTAGAAGGACTTGCTGCAACTGAATCAGCAAACAATGCAACTACCGGTGGCGCTCTTATTCCCTTACTCACCCTTGGTGTGCCTGGCGATATGGTAACCGCTGTAATATTAGGCGCTTTGATGATTCAAGGCATTTCCCCTGGTCCCATGTTATTTCAAGAACACGAAGTGCTTGTTTATTCAATTTTTATTTCTTTAGCCCTTGCCAACTTCTTCTTGCTTTTCTTAGGACTTGGTGCAGTACGCATTTTTGCTCGTATAGCTGTTATTCCTCCATCTGTTCTTATGCCCATTGTTGTAACTTTATGCTTAGTTGGAGGATATTCTCTAAATACATCATTTTTTGAAGTGTTAGTTATGGGTTTTTTTGGTATAGTCGGTTATGGAATGATTAAAGCTGGCATTCCCTTATCACCACTTTTATTGGCCATAATTTTAACCGAAATTGTTGAAAATAATTTTAGGCGAGCTTTGGAAATTTCTAACAATGATTTTACAATTTTTCTCACTCGTCCGGTTTCAGCTATTGTGCTTGGGATAAGTGTTTTCCTTTTTGTTCGCTCTATTATAAGAGTTAATCGTAATCATAGATTACAGTTAGAGCAAAATTCTTAACAAAATAGTTATACCAAGCCCAAAGAAAGAAAAGCAAGAAGGAAAAAGAATAAATTAATACAGATATATTTTTGAAGTTGAATTTATAAAACAAATTGGTATTACAATAGATTATAGCCTTTTTCCAGTAAAGGAACGTTGCCTCTAGAGCAGTTTCAATAAAGATTGAACCTGCTCTAAACCATATAACTTTCAAAAAGCAATCATTTAACGAAGTGGCAAAGCCACTTCTATTCTTGCTTTTTGCACTTCAATGTCGCCATGCTCCAATGAAGTGTTTAGGGCATTTTAGGACAATTCTTTTCCAAAAGTGCCCTAAGTGCCACGTTGTGGACGCCACATTATGAGTTTATAATAAAAGCAAGTAATTATGATAAGTAGTTATTTGCTTTTATTTTTTTATCCTCTAACTGTTTTTCTTGCAATTTATAAAAACTTATGCTAATTAGGTATAATTGTTATAGAAGTTTTTATTTAAATCAAACCTATAAACCTGATAATTAATTTTAATATTGCTAAATATTTTAAGTAGTTCAACTAATAATGGAGCTTGTTATGCAAAGTAAAAATGCCATAGGGAATCTGATTAATCGTTATCGTGCAGTTTTAAAAAAATGTAATATATTAAACACTTTTGGTTCTTTAGCCATTGCCGGAACTTTGGTTTTGGGCGGGGCAAGTATGGCAAGTGCCATTGATTATACTACCAACCCTCCAACTCCAACCCTTGATATACAAGCAATTCAAGAGACTATTCGCGATGAATTAAAGGCAGATGAGCCGAATGATTATGCTCCTCCTGCCGGCATTGTGGATTGGGAAGACTTTGTGAATAAGCTTGATATTTCTTCTGCTTACACCATAACTTCCGGAGTAACATTAGGTGATGCAAATTATTATCTTACATTTTCAAAAATAGATACAAGTGGCGTAAGCACAAATTATGGCATAAAATTTAAAAATCCTGATGAAACCAATACTGTAGCAAAAATTGACGAGCTTATTCCAAGAACAGGCGAGAGCAATAATTATCAAATTATTAAAAAGCCTGCCGGTGCTGCTGCCTCCGGCACAGATTTTACTGTCAAAATAGGCTCAACTGATTATACTTACACCGTTGTAGATCCCACAACAAATGCTGATATTATTTTGCGTTCTGTGGCAAGTGAATATGAGGTTATTTTAGGTGATAGCGGTGCTGTTGCCATGGTAATTAATAATGTTGATTATTCCATAAATACCACAGGTACGTCCTTGGATCGTGTTGACAACTTAACAGATGATGTTGCTGGCGTAAATTTTTATCAACAAAATCAAACAGGGCTTGATGGTGGAGCCATTTCCAATGATTCAAATGCCGGATACAATATCAGCGGAGATTTTATTAGCAATAGCGTTAGAGCTCTAGATGATGGCTCAGGTAATATTATCGGTGGTAGAGGCGGTGCCATTTATAGTGGTGATCATACTTCACTTGGCGATATAGACGGGAATTTTATTGGCAATAGCGCCATAGGCTTATATGATGGTTCAAGTTTTTCTATGGTTGGTGGTAGAGGTGGTGCTATTTTTATAGGTGATAATTCCAGCGTAGACAGTATTTCCGGTGACTTTATAGGCAATAATTCAAACTATTACGGCGGTGCTATTTTTATAGGTAGTAATTCCAGCGTAGACAGTATTTCCGTTGATTTTATTGGCAATTATGCCGACAATGATGGTGGTGCCATTTATATAGAAAATAGTTCTCACATAGAAAACATTAACAGTGATTTTATAGGCAATACTGCTGGTGATGACGGCGGTGCTATTTTTATAGATAATGGTTCTAATATAGAAAACATTAGCGGTGATTTTATAGACAATCATTCCGTCTATGATGGCGGTGCTATTTACAATAAAGAACAAATTGGAGAGATTAGAGGTATTTTTATTGGCAATACTGCTGACGATGATGGCGGTGCTATTTATAACGATAATGATAATATAGACAGTATCCAAGGAGACTTTATAGGCAATACTGCCGGCGATGACGGCGGCGCTATTTACAATGATGAAGGTGATATAGGCAATATTGTTGCTAACTTTATAGGCAATCACGCTAATGATGATGGCGGAGCTATTTTTAATGAAGATGATGATATAAATGGTATTTTCGGTGATTTTATAGGAAATAGTGCAAAACTTGATGGCGGAGCTATTCATAATGATGAAGGCA
>CAYJHF010000165.1:0-4623 GCA_964369905.1 uncultured Mailhella sp.
ACTCTTGACTTTGTAAGCTACTTATTTCTTCCCCATGGAGTAAATCATCACATTTTTGGACTATTTTCCTTGAAATAGTTTTTTCCCTTATTTTTTTTTCTTTTTGTGCTTTTTTTCCATTTGTAAAATTATCCTTATAAATATTTTGAATGAGCTTTGTAAAATAAACCGTTTCGCCCTTTTCCATTTCTGCAAAATCAAGTAAAAATTTTTCTTGAATTTTACTGCCATGGGGTAGGGCTTTCTCTATTATTGTTTCAGCATTATTATAAATACTTACAAATTCTTCAAAACCAAAACTTAATAAATATTCCAAAAAGCGTAAAAACATGGGGCTAATTACTTCTTGCCCATCTTGTGGTAATTTTCCGAAAGAAGAAAAGTCTTGAAATGTTGTTAGCTTGTCAAGACCATGTTTATCATTGTTATTTTCAAGTATTCCAAGTCCAAATTCAGATCTATTGGTAAAAATAGACCACAAACTATTAATTCCTCTTTTGGGAATTTGATTGTCGTTTGGCATCATAAAAATATGTAATTCTTGCCTTGGCCTTGTAAAAGCCACATATAAATTATTAATTTTTTCCAGCACATTATCAAATAGTTCTAGAAAATAGGCTTGCCCATGTTGAGGCATAAAAGGACTGTAAACTGTATATTTTTTTTCTTCATGGTAAAAATCAATAAAATCAAGTTTATCCCGATCAATTTGAGCATTGAGCTCCACAAATGGAATAAGCACAGCTTCAAACTCTAAACCTTTTGCCTTATGCACAGTCATAACTTTTACCGCATTGATATTTTGAGGCAGGGGTGCTTTTTCATCTGTATTAAATTCATCCCACCATTTTAAAAATGACGTTAGCTCCATATAACCATTTTTCTCTGCCAAATAAACAAGTTCAAGCAATCTTTGTAAAAATAATTCATCACTACTGTTTTTTTCTAAAACTTGAAATCTAGAATAGATTTCATTTAAAGTATCATAAGCAGTCATTAAAGCAGAACTATCCAATAAGGCTTTAAAATAATTATCCCAAATTTGCGGAAAATGCTTTTTTATAGCAAGAAATAATGGTTTATTTTCAACATCAGCCACAAAGCTAAAAATATGTTCTTCTATTAAATTATATGGAAAAATATGTTTTGAAAGTAAAAGCTCAAAAAATGCCAAATCATCATAAGGATTAGCTAAAAAACGCATAAAAGCAATTAATTCCTTAATAATTGTTTGCTCACAAAGTAATAAGCTACCTTGACTAATTACCGGAATATTTTTGGCCATAAGCAAAGCTGCCACATCTTCTGCTTGCCTATTGGTTAAAGTCAAGACGCAAATATCTTGCCATTCATAGCGACAATGAAGTTCTTCCACCGCAGTGGCAATTATGGCCAATGCTCCCAAATAGGCATTTTTAGCCGGTAAGTTTATATGGTGAATTTGCACCAAGCCATCTTGCTCAATAAGTTTTTCTTCTGGAATATTTTGCTGTAAAAACTCATAAGTTGTGGCAATTTTTGTTGCAGCCAATTCAATAGAGGATAAAAAATCCGACTGATTATTAAGGCTTGCCAAGATTTTTTCACTAAGGAAAAGGGGTAAAAAGCCTTTTATAACTTGAAAATCAGTAAATAATTTAAAAAAAGCATTATTCCATGCTATAATATTGGCTGAGCTTCTTCTATTATATTCCAAATTGCTTTGCAAAAAACCATTAGCAAGACTTTTTAATTCCTCAGGAGCAAGATGGAATAAATTGTAATCTCCCCCTCTCCAACCATAAATGGCTTGTTTTACATCACCAACGAAGAATATTGAACCACCAACGGAAATAATTTCTTTGGCCAATGGCGATAAAGCTTGCCATTGCTCCCTGTTTGTGTCTTGAAATTCATCAAGTAAAATATGTTGAAGTCTTGAGCCTAAACGACAAAAAGCCCCACTAATATAATATTCATGGCTTAATATTTTTTTCACCAATGAGGCAATGCGACTTGATAAAAGAATTCCATCAGACTTTTCTCTTTGCCAAAGCTTTTCTTCCAAATAGATGCCAAGCTCAAAAAGGCAATAAAACTGTTTGGCTTTTTCAAAAATTACACTTATATTATCATAGCTTAAGTAGTTATTTTTAAAGGTTTCATATTGACTATTTAAATGCTCTGAGGGTCTTGGTGAGTTTTTTAAAATACAATCTTCAAAACTTTCTTTTTGACTATACACAGAACTTTTTAGCTCTCCGCCAAGTGGAAATATAAAAAATTTATTAAAATTTTTGGCAACCTCCAATTCTTCCAAAATAATTAATTCTTGCAAGGTTTTAGCCGATAAAGTCATTTTTTCTTGTGCTTTTGAAATTAAGTCTTGCAATTCTTCAAGCTTTGTAACTTTGTTAAAAAAATGTCCCTCCTTGGCAAAGCTTTTTTGTTGAAAATATTCTATGGAATTATGAGCTGTAAAATCATAATCAATTGTAATATTTTCTTCTGCACTCTCTTTTGTAATTAAAGCCTTGGTTCCTTCCATTAATTTCTTGCTAAATTCAGAAGCATAAAAAATTTTATTTAAATATTGTGATTTATATACTAACATTTGAGCATAACTTTCAAAATTACTTTGTAATTCTTCATCATGCAAAGCCTCAATGGCCATTTCATATATGAGTTTTTCAAGAATTGTGCTTTCAAAAAAAGTGCTTTCAAATTCAGGTGATATTTCAAGCTCAAGTGCCGAAAGTCTAACCAATTGTTGCAACAAGCTATCAATGGTTTTAATGTTTAACGCCCCATAGTGCCTGAAAATATAGTCAAGAGCCCTTAGGGCTTCGGCTTCTGTAAAATCATCATTTTCAGAATTATTTTTAAGGGCAATTTTTTTTAATGCTCCAATTACTCGCTCTTTCATTTCATTGGCGGCTAAATTGGTGAAGGTGACAGCCATAATTTCTGAGAAATTATAGCTTTTATTACTTGCCTTATTTGCTCCGGAGCATTTAGCTTCAAGATCAAATTCACTATTTGCCAAGAGCTTTAAAAATCTTCTGGTTAGATTATAGGTTTTTCCTGAGCCAGCGGAGGCATTAATTTTGTAGACTTGAACCATATTTCATTCCCAATATACAATAAATTAATTTTATTTTTTTTAAAATTAGGCTTGAATTACTCTGATTGCATACTCTGATTAGCTTGAGTGGCCAACTGGAGCATCTTTGTAAATGAATCTGTAATACTTTCCGGATTTTCAATCCCTTGGCGTAAAAATTCATTAATGGGACGATGAAAATCCATGGATAAATCTATTTCCTTACTAGAACCTCTGGCATAAGCTCCAATATTTATCATGTCTTCAGAATTGTTATAGGTGGCCATGAGCGAGGTGAGAGTTCTACCGGCAACTATGAGAGATTTTTCGCAAATATCATTGCGTATTCTGCTAATGGATTTTAATACATCAATGGCCGGAAAATGCCCTTTATCAGCAAGAGCTCTGGTCAACACTATGTGCCCATCTAAAATGGAACGCACAGCATCTGCAATGGGTTCATTAAAATCATCACCATCAACCAAAACAGTATATATTCCTGTAATTGTTCCTTTTTCTGAACGTCCTGCCCTCTCTAAAAGTCTTGGCAACTGGGCAAAAACCGAGGGAGTATAACCTTTTGTGGTTGGTGGTTCACCTGTGGCCAAGCCCACCTCCCGAGAAGCCATGGCAAATCGTGTTACACTATCCATCATTAGCAAAACATCTTTGCCCTGATCCCTAAAATATTCAGCCACGGCAGTTGCACAATATGCAGCTCTCATTCTAACCAAGGAGGGTTGATCGGAGGTTGCTACAATTATTACAGAACGCTTCATGCCTTCTTCCCCAAGATCCCTTTGGATAAATTCCAAAACCTCACGTCCACGCTCACCAATCAATCCCATAACAATTACATCGGCCTCAGTATAGCGCGCCATCATGCCCATAAGCGTTGATTTACCAACTCCAGAACCGGCCATAATTCCAACTCTTTGCCCCTTACCGAGCGTAAGAAAAGCATTTATGGAACGAACACCCACATCAAGAGGGCTGTCAATCCTTGGCCTATCAAGGGGGGCAGGTGGAATGGCGTAAATTGGCAACATATGAGTTGGAACAATAGGTGCTTGTTTGTCAATGGGATTACCAAAAGCATCAAGGGTTCTGCCCAAAAGTTCTGCAGAAGCTGGAAATAGTGGTGGAAGATTGGAATTTTGAATTAAACTACCAGGTCTAACTCCACGCATTTCACCATAAGGCATAAAAAGCAAATTACCATCACGAAAACCAACAACTTCTGCCGCTATGGGCTGTTCATTTGGGTTTTCAGGAATAATATGGCAAACATCGCCAAGGGAAGCCCTTAGTCCTGTGGCTTCAACCACAAGGCCAACCACTTTATTAACTTTTCCAAAGGTATTTACCAAATTGGATTGTTTTAATAAGTGTAAACAAGTATTTGGATTAAAGGGCATTTATTATTCCTAGTTTAATTGTTTGCTAAACCTATTTTTTACCACGTCAATCTAATTTATATTCTTTCGGGGAAAAACCTTTTGAAAAAGGTTATTTCCCCCGAACCCCCTTTTCCAAAACTT
>CAYJHF010000166.1:0-4593 GCA_964369905.1 uncultured Mailhella sp.
GCTAACTCTGTGCCGTGCAAAACTTTTGTTTGCACAAAAGTTTTGGCTAGCCGATACTTCAAAATCATTTTTGGAAGTCAAAATCTGCAAAAAAATTGCATATCCCATGCTTATTTTTTACAAATTTTTTAGTGTTATTTGGTAAGAATATTCTTTGCTAACAGATAATTATTATTATTTTCAGCATCGACTAAGTTAAAAAGAAGTGATACGAAAAAAGCATAACTAAATAAAAAACTTAAGTCAATGTAAATTAAAATCCTAAAAAAAGACTCTTAAAGCATTTAGCTCAATTTTTATAAAAAAAAAGGATTAAATTTCTATTTTATCCACAAATTGTATAATTTCATCAAACTTACCATTGGCAATTATTTTACCTCTCTTCATATAATGAAATTCATCACAAATTTTTTTGAGCTGATTAAGTTGATGGCTAATAATTACCCAAGTTCTTTTATGCTCTGCTTGCCACTCCAAAATCCAGTCAAGAAAAACTGCTAAACTATCCACATCAAGATTAGATAAGGTTTCATCAATAATAATAACTTTTGGATTTGTAATAATTGCCCTAATAAATGATATTTTTTGTTGCTCTCCACTGGATAGTGTTCTGGCATATTGATGTTTTTTTGGTAATAAATTTGTTTTTTCAAAATAAAAATCTATAAGTGCTTCATCAATGTTTTTATTTCTAATTTCAAGTGGATAAATAACATTTTCAAAAACAGAACGCTGTAGCATATAAGGTTTTTGTGGCATTAAAATTATTTCACAAGGCTTGACATTTCCATAATCAATTGTTCCAAAATCAGGTTGCAAGGATTTTATGAGCATTTTAGCCAAACTGGATTTACCACAACCGTTGCCTCCAAAAAGTCCATGAATTTTACCTTCAGTAAAGTTTAGGCTAGGTATGGATATTTCAAGTTCACCCATTTGCTTTTTTAGATTAGAAATTTTCAAGCTCGTCCCTTTCTTTTCTTAAAAAATCAGCAAGCAATTGTAAGGTAAAAGAAATTAATAGTAATATAGCACCCAAAATAATTCCTTCTGCAAAAATACCTTGGCTTTTTAAAAGTGAAATTGCTGTAGTCATGGTGCGAGTATATTCTTTTATATTTCCACCAACCAACATAACAGCTCCAACTTCACTTAACGAACGTCCAAAACCGGCAACCATAATAAAGTAAACTTCCTTGCTAAGCTCTTTTCTAATTAGTTTTTGGGTTTGCACCTTGCTTGCCCCAATGCAATGACCAAAAAATCTAATATTTGGGGCTAATCTTTGCGCTGAAGCATACATCATGCCAATTATAATGGGAGTAATAATAAAACACTGGGTTAAAATCATTCCCGGAATAGTAAAAAGCAGTTCAAAACTGCCCAAAGGGCCACGTCTCATAATTAAAAGATAAACCAAAAGGCCAACCACCACAGGTGGAACTCCCATAAAAGTTCTGACAATTCTAATTACAATTTTTTTGCCTCTAAATTCGTTACGCTCTAGGCATAAACCTAAGTTTATGCCCAAGACGGCTGAAATTGCCGTAGAACAAAAGGCAAGCAGTAAGCTCACATAAATGGCGTGTAATGTGCCTGAATTGGCATAAAATAAATTAAAAAAGGCTGTCAAGGCGTCCATAGTTCACTCTAAAATCATACATTTATTCTGCCTTGAACAATTACATTTTTAACAAAAATTTACAAGTTTAAAATTTTGTAAGGTGAAGTTGTGTGTTTTAGTTCTTCTATGTTTTTCAGCTTGGACTTATTGTGTTAAGGCTTCACTTTCGCATTGGGGATAAACAATGCTTGCCCATATTCTTTAAGCCCAAATTTTCCGATCAAACTTTGAGTTTTTTCTGAAGTAATCCATTTAATAAAGGTTGTAGCTCCCTCAATATTGACCTCTGGAAATTTTTTTGGGTTTACAGCAATAACTCCGTATTGGTTGTGCAAAATTTCATCATCGGCAAAAACCACTATATTTTCTGTTTGAATATCCCCATCATTTGAGATTTTCAGCCAAGTTCCTCGATCTGTAAGGGTAAAAGCTCTTCTTTCGTCAGCCATACTAAGAGTTGCCCCCATGCCTTGGCCCACTTCCATATAATTTGCATTGCTGTTTGGGTCAATCTTAAGGCTATGCCATATTTCCATTTCTTTTCCATGGGTTCCTGAATTATCACCCCTAGAAATAAATGGAAGCCCACTTTCTGCTATGGCTTTGAAAAACTCTTTCACACTGTTTGATTTATCTAGTATTTTCTTAGGGCCAACAACAATAAAATCATTATACATTACAGAAAATCTTTGTACTCCAAAGCCATTTTTGACAAAATCCTCTTCTCTGGCTTTATCATGCACAAAAATAAGATCCACATCACCATTCTTACCCATGGCAATGGCTTCACCTGTTCCCACAGAAATAAACTTCAAAATATAACCGGTTTCTGCTTCAAATATTGGTGATAAATAGTCTAAAAGTCCTGAATCGGCAATGCTTGTAGTATTTGCCATAAACAATTCTTTATTTGTAGCTTGCTCAGCTAAAGCCAAGTTAAAAGAAACTAGTGTTATTATGATAGCATAGAAAATTTTATTATATATTTTCATTGGTTTTGAGTTTGTTAAAATTTATTTTGTCAAAAAAGCCCTGTATTACAATTATACAGGGCTTAGTATTTCTATATGATTAAACAATCTTAAGTTAAGCAATTACAGGCAGGCCAAAAACAGAAGTGCTTATTTCTTCTCGGCTTGGAGTTAATTCCGCAAAGTCAAGTAACCTGTCTTTATGCTCTTCAAGGTGGCGTAAAAACATATTATTGTGATGATGGCCACTACAATAAACTTCAAAAGCTCCATGTAATGGTAAACCAAACATGGCCATATCTCCTATGAAATCCAAAATTTTATGACGTACAAACTCATCACTTGAACGCAAGCCTTCCTTGTTCATAACTCCATTGTCGTCAAGAACTACAGCATTACTTAGAGAGCCACCAAGAGCCAAATTATTTGCGTGTAAATATTCAACTTCCTTGATAAAGCCAAAAGTTCTGGCATAGGCAATTTCGTTAAATGTTTCGGGAGTTATTTCAAGACTAAAACGTTGTTTGCCAATGGATTTATGACTAAAATCAATGGTGTAATCCACAAAAAAACCATTATGGGCACGGGCATAAATTTTCTTATCACCATCTTCAAAAGAAATAGGACGAATTATTTTTCCAACTTTTCTTAAAGCATATTGAGAACGCAAGCCAACTTTACGAATTAAGTTGGAAATGGGCAGAGCAGATCCGTCCATAATAGGAATTTCTTCACCGTAAATATGACATTCCACATTGTCCACACGAAGACCTGCAAAGGCAGCCAGTAAATGTTCTACTGTGGAAACTTTAATTTCATCAACCCCTAAAGTTGTTGCCAAGGCCGTTGTTAATACTGCTTCTGGGCGGGGATTTATAATTTTTACACCTTTTGAACTGTGAACATGAAAGCTTATTCCATTATTAACATTGGCCGGATATAGTTTAAATTCAACTTCTTTACCGGAATGTAAACCAATTCCACTGTAGGTGATGGGACGCAATATTGTTTGTTGTAGCATAAAATCTCCACAAAAAAATTAAAGCCGAAGAATATTTTCTTCAGCTTTAATTCATGCAAATTTTATGCCAGCAGTGTAAATTTTATTATCGTGTAATTTCAATATATTAGAATTATGACATTCCAGACTTTATGTGTTTTTTTTACAACACCTCGCATAAAAACATATTTTTAATCAACCTTGTATTATTTTTACCACTATAGGCTACTGAATAAAAGGAATAACTTTTGCACTTTCTTTCACTGATTTTTTTTCCTGTTCCACTTCAGGGCTAACTACCAAGGAACAATGATCGCAATGCCAAAGCTCTCTATGATTAAATTTGTAATCACTTTCATTCTCTACCCTAAGCCTTATGAGCGAACCATTTTGATGATAGCAATTCGGGCAAAACGGTCCTTGCTTTTGCCCTTCTGAAATCAACCAGTAAGCATCACCGTCAAAAATAAGGTTGCGAGAAATAAAAAGAAGCTCTTCAAGATAATGGTTTTGATTGCGCAATTTTCCCACTTCATCTTGAAGATTTAAAAATTCCTGCTTCAAATTTTTTAAATTTTGTTGGACTTCTTTTATACGCCCCTGACTTAGAAGATTTTCCACTTCATAAAATTTATAGTAATCAAACATTTCTAACATCCTTGTCAGTAATTGTTTAGTAAATATAGTTTGAAATAAGTAACTTTATCCTTAAAGATTTTATTTCGACTATTTTATAAAAACCACATCCATTTTGGTTTTTACCTAGAGCCTTGAGAAATTATTCTATTTAAAATACTCTAGCAAAAAAACTTAAACATACAAAATCTCTTATCGGACAATTAAAACTTAACTTTAGGTCAAAATTAAATTTTTTTTATTTTTTTTAAATTTAATTTGGAAAGTTTGCAGAGCTTACAATTTTGCTTTTAGCATAGTCGATGCTAAAAAAGAATTTTCAGCAGAGGCTAAACAAAGCTGTAAGCTAAAGCGTCAGCTTT
>CAYJHF010000167.1:0-4586 GCA_964369905.1 uncultured Mailhella sp.
TTTGAGGTTATGTTTTCCAAGCCTTTAACAGAAATTGTTGTTGAGGCTATATGCTCCATAATTCTTTCGCAAAGAAGACTGACTGCGGCGTGTTGACTTATTGATAATGAAAAAATTTTATCTTCCCTATAAGGATTAAAACTCTTAGCATAATTTTTTGAAGCGATTATCTCATTTTTCATAGAACATACCTCATAAAAATGTTATAAAAAGATAAGGACTACTATTTCCTATGCATTAACATATACAAACTAATAATTGTTACCGAAAAGTCAAGGCAATAAAAAAATAAAGCCAATAATACAACATAAAATCATATTAATTGGCTTTATTACACTATTATCTCATTCTAAATGTATTGCCTTTTTTATCCACAAGCATATCGCCGTTTTGGGTGTATTTGTCGGAATTATCAAAAGCATTGGCTATGGGTGGCATATTTGATTTTGCAAGCTCCTGATTTATTGTTTCCTCTTTTGTTTGTGATGGAGCTTGTATAACTGTTTGATTTTTATATTCTTCAATCGTCATGGGTTTCCATTTTGAAACATAGTCTGTATTATCTTTCATTTTTTGCAATTCAAGGATTACATTGGCATGGTTTTCTCTGGCCAAGTTTAGTTCGTCTTTCATGTCAAAGCCCTTATCATAAGCGGTTTTGGCATTCACCAATTCTGCTTTATCCTTTTGGACTTGATTGACTTCATTTTTATATTTATCTTCAAGTCCTTTTTCCAAGAAATTATCAATTCTTTGGAAAAGTCCGGTTAGGGAAAAATTATCATCAAGTCCGTATTGCAGATTTGACGGATAATGCTTGTTATTATTGCCCTCCAAGGTAAAATAAAAACTTTCACCTAAAGAAAGAGCAGAAGCTTTTAAGCTAAGATTAAAGCCTCGGTATTTACCCACATGGCTTTCAGGAACTTTAGCTTTGATTACCGTATCTTGCACACAATTTGAAATAATATCTTGCATTTGTTTGGCATGATCCTTGGTATAGACTTTTCCGTCCCGATAAAGTTCTATGACAATCTTTTCCTTGTCATTTTCCTTTGTAATCCTAGTATTTTTATCTCTTGGGCTGATACTACCTTTATAGCTTTCCTCGGCTTCTGCCAGCCGATTTGGTGCATTTTCAAGGTATTTTATCCTGCTTGCCAAACGGTGTTTTGAGCGACTAAATTCAGATGATAGAGCTTCCAAGTTTTTCAATTCATTGGAAAGGTTTACTTCCGTAAGGATTAATGGATTGCCCGAAGCGGCCGCCTTCATTTCGGCGGCGGTTGCTGCTTCGGAACGGACATCATCAATTTGTCTTTGCAATAAATCGCCTTTCCTAAATTGTTCTATTGCAGCCGCTTTGTATTCTATGGTCTGCCACATACGGGCATCATAGGTTTGCTTTGTAGCATAGTAATAAACTCCTACTTTAAAATTGTCCGGGTCTTGTTCATACAGCTTATTTCCTTGCCTAATTATTCTGCCATTTCGTTGCTCCAAATCACTTGGTCTCCAAGGTGCGTCAAGGTGATGAGCGGCCACAAGGCGGTCTTGCACATTCATTCCTGCCCCCATCTTTGCGGTTGAACCAAGCAAAACCCGAATTTCACCATTTTTCACTTCATCAAAAAGCTTAGCTTTTCTCTGATCCGTATTAGCATCATGAATAAAAGCTATTTCATGGGCAGGAATACCTTGGGCAATCAGCTTATTTTTCAAGTCATTATAGACAGAAAAATTATTATTGCCTTGAAAGGCTAAAATCTCGTCCATATCTATTTCTTTGACTTGGCTGTCGTCCTTTTCAGCAAATTCATCATCAACAAAATTTACTGATTTTTCTTCCTTGGGCATTTCTGATTTCTTTGGTGTAGATAAGTCACAAAAGATTAGCTGTGTTCCCTTGTCTTCGCTTGTATTTTGCCAAATTTGATGAACACGTTCAGCACAAGCATTTATTTTTGTTCCTGCAAAATCTTCGGCCTCCGGATTAATAAGTCTATAATCAAGTCCTGCCTTTCGGGCATCATTGGTGATTTTTAGAGGATTATCAATCCTTGGGTCAGAGGGCAAATTCTCCATTCTGTCGATAATTTTATTCATATACCCGGCCTGTTCTTCCGAACGCTCCACAATATGACTGATGGGCTTTCCTTCAAGTAAAGGTGGAGTGTTTGAGCGTAGCCCTGCCTCTTTTAGTTGCCTGTCAATATCTTCCTTGGTTACAACATCGGCAAAAGTGCGATACATGGAAAGCAGTTCCGGGACATTATCAAACTTTGAAAAACGGCTTTTTAACTTATAATTCACGCCTGTAGCGTCCAATTCCCAGTCACTGCTGACTTTTGCAAAGGTTGAAGCCCATGAGTCAAAAAATTCAAGCCCTTTTTTGCTAAGTTCATCAAATTGCAAATATCTTTGCAAGGTATAAACTTCTGAAATACTGTTGCTTATAGGTGTTCCGGTTAGAAAATAAACGCCTTTACCCTCATTTTCCCTTTGTAGGTATCGGCACTTGATAAATAAATCAAGAGCCTTGGCAGAACCTGCCACATTCCCAAGTCCGGATACATTCATGGTGGTAGTGAAATTGAGATTTTTAAACTCGTGGGATTCGTCCACAATTAATGCGTCTACTCCCAAGTCAGAAAAATCTACAGACCTGTCTTTATTTCCTGCTCCTGCAATCAAAGCATCATACCTTTCTTGGATACGCTCTTTTTGCTTTTCCAATTGCTTGACTGTTGCCCTGCTTCCTTCGTTGGATTTTATGGTTTCAAGAGCGTCTACGGTGGCGTGAATTTGCTCTTCCAAAATTTCTTTTTCTACTTGCTTTGGCATATCAATTTTTTTGAAAGAAGAATGAGCCACAATAATTGCGTCCCAATCATTGGTGGCCACTCGGCTAAAAAATCTTTCCCGATTTTGTTTCAAAAAATCTTCCTTGGTGGCCACTAAGATATTTGCGTCCGGATAAAGCTTATAAAATTCATCACGCCATTGGTAAACAAGGTGATTAGGAACAACAATCATAGGCTTTTGAAATAAACCCATGCGTTTTGATTCTTTCACCATAGCCGTGGCCGCTAAAGTTTTACCTGCTCCCACAACATGGTCAAATAAGGCCGTTCCCTCCTGCATGGCACGCCAAACTGCATTCTTTTGATGTGGCCTTAGGGAAACAGTCTCAGACGCTCCCACAAGCTCCAGATGACTTCCGTCATACTTTGGCACAACATGAGTATTGAACTTATCATTATAAGAGCGTGTCAGCCTTTCTCTTCTTTCGTCATCTTTCCAAATCCAATCAACAAAGGCTTGCTCAATGGCCTTGGCTTTTCGCATGGCCACAGCCGTTGCTTCCTGATCTATTTCTTTTATGGGTTTATTATTCACATCACGGCCAATTTCTCTTTCAACCTTTATTGGCCTATTGGTTAAAATGCTTTGGATAAGCTGATCCGCAGGGTAATCACTTGTTCCCCAAAGTTCTGTATTGATAGCACGGTCATAAATTGAAATTTTGGCGTCCCATTTACCAAGCAAAGGGATATATTCCAACCTCGTGCCATAAGGACTTAATCCACCAATCTCTTCATCTATAAAATTCAAAACATCTTTTGGCGGAACCCACGAAGAACCAAGACGAACGCCAATGTCTACGGCTTCAATATCGAGAGGAATAACTTCCTTTAATGAGCTGATATTATTTTTATAAAGCTCCGGATTGCTTTCCACATATCTGTTGGCAACAGCAAGCTTTTCCTTAACATTCCCGGTAAGATATTTGTCTTTTATTTCCCATTCTTGCGACAAAGGATTTAGGAAAATCAATCTTTCATTTTGTAGTTCTTTTTGCACTTCTTCAGCAGTTTTTTTAACCAGTGAAGAAATTCTATCAAAGTCAACAGCACCTTTTTCACTGAGGCAGATGGCAAGAGCGTCCTTAGTGCTGTCCGCATGGGTGGCTATTTCTGTAGGCTTTAAAATACGTTTATGAAAGATGTCTGACTTTGTGGCAGATGGAAGCCTTGGTTCTCGTCCGGACTTTTCGGCTTGCTCTTTAGTTATTCCCTTGTCGTAATTCTTTTCAAGGGATTGAATGAGCGAACTTTCCGGATCGTATTTAAAAAGGCCTTTGTTTGTAGTTGAATTTAAAAATCCAAATTTACTTTGAAATTGCTGATATTGAGAATTTAGAAAAGCTCTTTTACTTTCTATGGCCGTTTCATCATTGCTGTTTTTTTCTAAATTGATTAACGATCGTAAAGTATCTCTAAGGCCAATCATACCGGATATGCGTTGATACTCCTTATGATTTCTAATGTTTTCCGTTTGAAGGACTTCGTCACCATATTTGTCTTTTTTCTTACTGTAAATTTTTGAGTTAAACTCACAAAGGGAATCAATTTTTAAGTCTTGAAAATATTTATTTTGAATGAAATCTTGAGTTCTATTATCTTGAATTGAAGTTTTTTCATTTTCAGTAAAACTAAAAATATTTTGTGGTAAAACCTTTATTGCTTGTGATAATTGACTTTTCAAGTCTGAGTCACTAAAGGCAATGCACTTTAGTTCATCGG
>CAYJHF010000168.1:0-4537 GCA_964369905.1 uncultured Mailhella sp.
GGTTCGGGGGAAATAACCTTTTTCCCCCGAAAGAATATAAATTAGATTGACGTGTAGCTTACAAGGTTTGCATAATGACAAATTCTAATGATAATGATGTATTAGATAAAATTATTTCCCTTTGTGAAGATGTGGCTTGGAATCGTAGTTTTACCGAAGATAGTCTTTATGCCTATACTGTTGATGGGACTACCTCCAAAAGATTACAGCAATTAGCTGAGGTTTTTGGTTTTATGCTAGTTAAACTTGGCATTAGGGAAGAATATAATCAAAGACTGGTACAAGAGCTGACTGAAAAGAATATACAACTTCAAGAAGTAAAGGATTTAATTCAAAAACGTAATTCAAAACTGCTTGAAATTGTGCAAACTCACCACAATGCCAAAAGAATTATTGGACAGTGCAAACCCATGCAAAAGGCCATAAAATTTGCCCTTTCCATTGCCAAAAGACCGGTTAATACTTTATTATTAGGTGAAACAGGAACAGGCAAGGAAGAGTTTGCTAAACTAATTCACTTTAGCTCAGAGCGGGCTGAAGGCCCTTTTATTGCTGTGAATTGTAGTGCCATACCTGACACCTTATTTGAAAGTGAAATGTTTGGCATTGAAAAAGGTGTGGCCACAGGAGTTATTCAAAAAAAAGGTTTATTTGAAGAAGCCCACAAAGGTACACTTTTTTTAGATGAAATTGCTGATATGCCTTTATCCCATCAGGCAAAACTGCTTAGAGTGCTTGAAGAGCAAGAAGTAACCAGAGTGGGTAGTGCAAAACCAATTTCCCTTGACATAAAAATAATTGCAGCCGCCAATATAAATTTGGAAAATGCGGTGAAAAATGGTAATTTTAGAATGGATTTATACTATAGACTAAATGTGGCAGAAATCAACATTCCACCTCTTAGAGAAAGAGAAGAAGACATTCTTTTGTTGGCCAAAAGGTTTTTAGATTATCACTGTTTTCAGATGAAGCAAGATAGACTTGGCATTTCACAAAATGCCAGAAGCGCATTAATGACCTATTCTTGGCCTGGCAATGTGCGTGAGCTAAATAATGAAATGGAAAGAGCTGTGGTTTTATCGCTGGGTAAAAATGTAGAACTTGAAGATTTATCGCCAAAAATATTGGCAGCAAATAATAATATATTTCAATCAGCACCGCCTATGCCACCCTTGGAAAATAATAATTTTTATTTAGATAAAGACAAAGAAATTGACCTAGATATACCACAAAATTTAAACTTGCTTGAAATTGAAAAGCACTATATTATAAAGGCTTTGAATGAAACAAATGGAAATAGAAGCCAAGCAGCCGCATTACTTGGAATTACAAGAGAAGGGCTTAGGAAAAAGCTATTACGCTTTGAGCTAAATGAATGAGGCATGGAAAATTTATTGATTGATTATGCAATGTTTGGTTTTAAATAATAATATGGATAAGTAATGAATATTAAAGACAAATTTTTATCTTTACGCTCAAAATTATTTGCGCTTGTTCTATTTTCTATTGCCATAGTTGCTTTTCCCACCATAATGCTGACAAATCTCAGTATACACGAGATGAGTAATGATTTTGAAGAAAAATCCTTTGAAAATGCCTTATTACTCATTGATGACAGTGTGAGCTCACGCTATTTAAATTTATTATCAAGTCAAGTTTTGGGTGTATTAGAGCGCAAAATGTATTTGCAAACCACCGCCATTTTAACTCAAACCACTTGGAAAGAAATTTCTGATTTTCCAAACAAAGAAAAATTGAATTTTATAGATAATTGGGTTAGATCATTGGAAAATCTAAATAACTATACTAGTCTTGTTGCCAATGGTAAATCCATAACAACTTCATTTTTATTTGAAATACTAAATGCTGACCCACACAGAAAGGATTTTAAAGCTCAATCCTTTTCTGAAATATTAGATCCAAGCTCCATTCCTCAAGGTGGAATGTATGCAGTTTTTAATATAAATTCAAAGGATATGAAAAAAATTCAAAAGAAATATTATGGAATTAGTAGCCTTGAAATTGCTTTAAGTTCTGCTTTTGAGAATAGTTCAGATCTTTCTATTTTAGTTTATTTTTTACCTATTGATGATGAAACACTTATTTTAACAAGTTCATTACTATTTGATATTGAACAAAGTGCCAAAGAAAATTTACAAACAATTATCAGTTCACTGCAAGAAAGGTTTGACACACTGGAATTTTACCCCAAAAGCATCTTGGCCCTTATTTCGGGGGAAGCAAAACTCTTAGCCGGTAAGGGTGGTATAACTGAACAAGCTATTAAGACTTTGCCAAGGGAAATTTTTGAAGAAGCCAGAAAAAATAAACAATCTGCAATGATTTTTGATCCGAATGATTTTAACGCTCAAACGCCTCAAAGTCAATTTTTCAAAGATTTTGGCTCAAGTGTTTTGCGTATGACTTACTTTAAAGCTCTTGATTGGTATATTTTGGCTGCTGCACCCATTTCAGAAATAACAGCTAAATCAAGGGAACTTCTATATCGCCTCTCCCTTTTGGCCGCCGGAAGTATTTTGCTCAGTATTTTAATTACAGTTGCTTTGGCTTATCGCATTGCTCATCCTCTGCAAGTATTGACAAATAAAGCCAATAGTTTTGCCAAACAAAATTTAGCTTCTCAAATTACTGTGCAAAACTATGATAAACTTTTTAACAGTATTAATACTATGACTCAAGACTTGCCTATTCAAAATAAAGATGAAGTTGGGCAATTAGCCATGGCTTTTAACCAAATGGGCATAGCATTAAAAAATAATATTCAAAGCCTTATACAATCAAAAGCCAATACAGAGCGTCTACAAGGGGAAATGAACGCAGCCAGAGATATTCAAATGGGTATTCTGCCAAAAGTTATTGACGCACCAAGCTCCAAGCATTACCTTGTTTCTGCATTTCTTGAACCTGCCAAAGAAGTTGGCGGTGATTTATACGATTTCTTTGTTTGCCCCAATGGTAAACAAGCTGTAATTATTGGAGATGTTTCAGGAAAAGGTGTGGCCGCGTCCCTGTTTATGTCCATGACTGTAACCTTGGTTCGCTATGCCATTTCCATTGGACTTTCACCTAATATTGCCATGGAACAAGTGAACAATACTTTGAGTAAAAATAATAGTAATTGTATGTTTGTCACACTTTTTATAGGTATTTTTGATCCAGATAGCGGAGATTTTGAATTTGCCAATGGAGGCCATTGCTATCCCTATGTGTTAAAAGATGGACAACTAGTTGAAACTATTGAACATACCAGTGGACCAGTAGTTGGAGTTATGGACGATATGCCCTATAGTTTGGGTAAGACTAATATTGGACTGGGAGAAAGTTGTTTCCTCTACTCTGACGGTGTGTCAGAAGCCATGAATGAAGAAAATGAGCTTTATGGTGAGGATAGAATTTACAATATTATGAAAAAATCATACTCAATGCAACCACAAGAAATCATTGATGAAATCTATAATGATTTACTTTTACATCGTCAAAATGCAGAACCCTCAGACGATATAACCATACTTTGCTTTAAAAGAAAGATTTAATATATTTTTACAATTATTAATAAGAGGTTTTTATGTTTATAAAATCAGCCAAAATATTTTTGTTTTGTCTTATGCTTGTGTTTTTATGTCAAACAAAGCTCTTTGCGGCGGAAACAGTTTTTATAAATGTAAAAGCTCCAAAAAAATGGAGAATAATTTATGTGGAGTCAGGAGGTTATATTGATTATGCCCAAATTTTTGCCTCAACAATCAATGGATTGGCTAAACTTGGCTTAATTAACAATGCAAACTTTCCACCCGTACAAACAGCCTCTGACACAAAAGCTATTTGGGACTGGCTTGCTGTAAATGCCGGCGGTGATTATATTGAATTTGTAAAAGACGGTTTTTATTCTGCCAATTGGGAAGATGAAAAACGCCTTGCTAATAAACAAAAAATATTAGATAGAATAAAAGAAAAAAATGATGTGGACATGATTTTAGCCTTTGGCACATCAGCTGGTCTTGACTTTGCAAGCAATGACCACAATATTCCAACTTTATCCATGTCCGTAACAGATGCTGTGCAGGCAGGAATTATTAAATCCATTGAGGATTCAGGGTTTGACCATGTGCATGGACAAGTGGAAGTTGGGCGCTATGAGAGGCAACTCTCTATATTTTATGATATTTTCAAATTTAAAAAACTTGGTGTTCCTGTTCCCAATACAGAGGCAGGAAGAGCAACTGTGGCTTTTTCAAGTATTGAAAATATGGCTAAAGAATTGAATTTCAAGCTTGAAATTTGTGATCTAAATATGTTTGGTACAGCAGATGAACAATTTAATGACTTGAAATTATGTCTTGAAGATCTTTCAAAACGCTCAGATGCAATTTATATGACTACTACAGCCGGTATGCAATGGGATAAAATGAATATCCTACTTGAACCTATAATTAAAGCCGGAATTCCATCTTTTTCTCAAAGTGGGCTTATTGAAACAAAACTAGGTGTTTTGATGAGCATTGCGCAAAGTAGCTTT
>CAYJHF010000169.1:0-4297 GCA_964369905.1 uncultured Mailhella sp.
CACAACGTGGCACTTGGAGGCAACGTGCTTTTCTGAAAAAGTCAAAAATTGACTTATTCAGCGTGGACTATTTAGTCCATACTGAAAAACACAATATTACCTTTTTTAGTATGAATTAGTTTAACTAAATAAAATAAATATTTAAAGCTAGACTTGTTAGTTTTCTTATTATAGAATTTTCTTGCTGATTAAATTAGCTTAACTATTACAGAAAATACAAAAAAATGAGAGAATTATGAAATTTTGTAAAAGTATTTTATATGATATTAATTTTGAACCTCATGCAATTCAACCATGCTGCAATATACACAATGCTTCTGTGCCTTCTTTTCCTTATTCCGGCGGTAATATAGATTTAAAACTATTTTTAAAATATATTACAAATACTCTTAAAGAATTACAAATTAATCCAAATCTTTGCAAAGACTGTGAACAATTAAAAGTTATTGCCGATAAATCGAATAATGATATTTTTTTTGAGCAAAGTGCCGAGGATGTAAAATTTCATAATATTTCATTTAATCAGCATAGGCATTTTTGTAACTGTAAATGTACTTATTGCAATCTTTGGCAAAAAAAAGAAAAAACTCCTCCATATTCTCCCCTAATTGCAATGCTTGATTTGGCTCGCAACAACTTGCTAAGTAATAACTGTTTTGTTAGTTGGGGCGGTGGTGAATCAACAATTTTAAAAGATTTTCCAAGAACAGCTGCTTGGATATTTGAACAGGGCTACTTCCAAAGTATTCATACCAATGCCATGCAATTATCCCCCATTATCTTAGCTATGCTCAAAGAAGGTAGGTGTAGCGTAAATATTAGTCTTGACGCAGGAACAAAAGAAACTCATGCTAAGGTAAAAGGTGTTTCTTCTTGGAATACAGTGCTTAAAAACATTAAAACCTATCGAGATAATGCTTTATACCCTGAACATTTTGAATTAAAATATATTGTATTTAATGAGAATAATACAATCAATGACATTAACAATTTTTTAAACATCTGTAAGGAGTTTAATATAAATCAAGTTCAAATTTCTATGGATTTTAGAGAAATTAATAATAATATGGTTAGCACAAAAACTATAGAGAGCATTAACCATCTTATTAATGAGGGAAAACAAAACAATTTATCTATTCAACCTTTTTTTATTCCAAAAAAATATTTATGGCAATCTTAGAGCATTTATAAAAAATATCAATTAAGAAGTTTTCCAATAGTTAAAGTTAAATTAGAACATTAAAAATTTTAAACATAGCTCTGCTTTAGCTTGACCTTTATGGTAAAATAAGGCATTTTCTAAGGACTTAGCTTTTCATTAAAAGGAGTTTTAAGATTATGATATTTCAAAATGAATATGAAACTTTGCCCCGCGAAGAATTGGAAGCCTTGCAACTTAGAAGATTACAAGATCTTTGCGAAAGACTTTATGCCAATGTTCCATTTTACAAAAAAAGATTTGACGAGGCAGCAATAACACCTAAAAGCATAAAAAGCCTTGCAGATATAAAATATCTACCCTTTACTGAAAAGCAAGATTTGCGCAATAATTATCCTTTTGGACTTTTTGCAGTTCCAAAAGAAAATATAGTTCGTCTTCACGCCTCAAGTGGCACTACCGGACGAGCTACTGTAATTGGCTATACTCAACGTGATATAAATAACTGGGCTGACTGCATGGCACGCTCCATGGCCAGTGTGGGACTAACTCAAAAAGATGTTATTCATATTGCTTATGGCTATGGACTTTTTACAGGTGGACTTGGTGCTCACTATGGTGCTGAACGCTTAGGAGCTGTTGCAATTCCAATGTCAGGCGGTT
Source organism: uncultured Mailhella sp. (assembly GCA_964369905.1). Lineage (GTDB taxonomy): Bacteria > Desulfobacterota > Desulfovibrionia > Desulfovibrionales > Desulfovibrionaceae > Taurinivorans. The sequence continues at coordinate 1,823 of CAYJHF010000169.1, forward strand.
CTACTAAACGCCAAGCTCAATTATTAAAAGATTTTGGGCCAACTGCTCTTTGTTGTACTCCTTCTTATGCTTTATATCTTTATGAAGCTGCCCTTGAAGCCGGAGTTGATTTTAAAGAACTTCCTTTAAAGGTTGGTATTTTTGGAGCTGAGCCATGGACAGAAAATATGCGCCACGATATTGAAGAAAAGCTCAACCTAAAAGCCTATAATATATATGGCCTTTCTGAAATAATGGGACCTGGTGTGGCTATGGAATGTAGTGATGGCCAGCACGGAACAATGCACTTACAAGAAGATCATTTTTATGCAGAAATAATTAATCCCATAACAGGTGAACAATTACCCTATGGTGAGGAAGGTGAGCTTGTTATTACTACCATTACTAAGGAAGGACTACCCTTGCTTCGCTACCGCACAAGGGATATTACCACCATTAATGATGTGCCTTGCTCCTGCGGTAGGACATTTAAAAGAATAAATAGGCTAATGGGACGCTCTGATGATATGCTGATTATTCGAGGTGTAAATGTATATCCATCACAAATTGAAAGCATTATAGTTGAATCTGAAGGTGCTTCACCCCATTATCAAATTATTGTAGATCGTGATGGCTCTCTTGACACAGTGGAAGTTCAAATTGAAGTTTCTGAAGCTCATTTTGATGACACAATTAAAGGATTACAAAAGCATGAAGCTCAAATCCAGAAAACTATCAAAGAATTTCTTGGAATAAGCACTAAAGTTCGTTTAGTTGACCCACGTTCCATTGCCAGAAGTGAAGCTAAGGCCGTTAGGGTTATTGACAAAAGAAAGTTATAAAATATATGTTTGATTTTAATATCAATATAAATGAAGCCCTCTCCCCGTCCAAGGCAATACAATTTGCTAAACTACAGGGTTTGAGGGCTTTTGCTTTATTTTATTCTACCGATTATATTTTTGATTTTAAAAGCATAGATTTAAATTCTTTAAATCAAGAAAAAAAACAAGAAGTAATTAACTCAAACAGTCACTTAAAACAATTGCTAGATTTAAAAAATCAAATCCATACGTTAAGCATATATTATGATGTACAAGCTTTTTTTGGCATAAAACTATCCTACCTCCCCCCTGCCCTTTTGGAAGAAACTATTTCAACTTACAGATATTTTGGTTTTAATATAATTGGTGTGCACGTAGAAAGTATTACAGAAAATGTGGAGCTTGGCACAAACTTCTTTGCTTGCAGTTTTGGGGCTGATATTTTGTTTAACCCTGGATTAATAGATGAACAAACTGTGGAGCTGGCCGCTAAAAATAATACATTTTTAGAAATCTCAAGCCATCAAAACCATGCTTATTGTAATGCTCATATTATGCAATTGGCCAAAAAATTTCAAGCAAAAACAATTATTGGTAGCAATGCTAGCATATTATCTGAAATACACACTCTGGAAATGCAAAAGCTAATTTGTGCCGGAGCTTGCATAAATATCAATGACTTAAATAATCAAGAGTTTTTTCAAAAAAACAACCAGATAAAGTTTATATAACTGTATAAAATAATAACATAAATTTTGTTATATTTTTCAAAAAATTGAAATTTAACTTGATTATTACACATTAAAAGTATAAATTAAATACATAATAAATGTAGTTTTTTTAGCTTGTAATGATTGCAAAAAGTGTGCAAATCTAACAGTATATAATAATTTCAGATAATAATTTAAAAAATCTACCAAGTACTTGACTTTGAAGCATTGTGTAGGCAAGTTATAATTGTATTTGGTTAATGCAGATTATTTTATGATTTTGTTTTTTGATTTTTATAATCCATGTAAACTTTAGATTGTGAGGTAATTATGATTACAGTAAAAGAATTTATGACTGACACGGTTTTTACTCTGCACGCTGAGGATAATATGCTTGACGCCAAGCATCTTATGGCCTTGGTAAAAGTTCGCCATGCTCCTGTTACAGATGATCACGGACAATTTGAAGGTTTAGTTACAGATCGTGATCTTTTGGCCTGCACCATATCAAGGCTGGCAGAGATTGATGAAAATATCCAAACTGAAATTGACTCGGCTGTTCTTGTTAAAGACATTATGACTAAGGATATTATTTGTGTAACTGAGGAAACTGATATAAAAGACGCTGCCATGCTACTTTTAGAACATAAATATGGTTGTTTACCTGTAGTAAAAGGGCGTAAATTAGTTGGTATTATAACAGAATCAGATTTTATAAAAATCTCGTTAAAGTTTTTGGAAGAAAAGTAATAAATTTTGTTAGTAATAATAGTTCATAAAAAATATAATAAATAAGTAATTATACTTATTTATTATATTTTTTAATAAAAACCTTTTAGTTATACTATAATTGACAATTTTTAACTCGTGCTAAACTATAGATAGTCGATGCTGAAAAATATAATAGCTATCTATAGATAAAAAGTTTTTTATTAAAATAAGTCTAAAAATTTTGCAAGAAA
>CAYJHF010000170.1:0-4284 GCA_964369905.1 uncultured Mailhella sp.
TAAATTAGAGGATCAAGCTCATTTGGTAAAAGGCTTTATAACCTATTTTGATGGCTTTAATAAAGTATTGCTAAACAATAGCCTGACTCCCATTTCAAAATCATTGCTCTATAAGCAATCCAATGAGATTAAGCCTTTATATGAGTATGAATTTCTTAAAAATTTAAATTGAAATAAAAATTTTTCAGATTGATAAGTAAAAAAGGAGAAATATAATGGAACATACTGAAATTGTGTTGGAAGCTATGAAGAAAGCAGGTGAGCCCTTGAATAATGGTAAAATTGCTGAGATTACAGGCCTTGATAAAAAAGATGTGGAAAAGGCCATGAAAAAATTGAAAGACAGTGAACAAATAGTTTCACCAAAAAGATGTTATTGGGAGCCAAAGTAGTTTACACATACTTAAAAAGCTTTTTTAAAAGTTAAAATCTGCATGAAAATCTTATTTCTTGCAGATTTTTTTGTTTATTTTTAAAAAAATGATCTAGAGCAGTTTCAATAAAGATTGAACCTGCTCTAAACCATATAACTTTCAAAAAGTACTCATTTAACGAGCAAGCAAAGCTTGCTCTATTCGTAATTTTTGCTTATCAATCTCGCTTATGCTCGAATGATAAGCTTAGATCTAATAATTGAGTCGATGCTGAAAAATATAATAACTATACATAAATAAAAATGTTTTTATTCAAATAAAGCTAAAACTTTTGCAAGAAATAAGCATGGAACGTGCGATTTACTTGCAAAAATTTGGTGGAAAAAAGAATTTTCAGCAGAGACTAATCAAAGCTGTAAGCAAAGGTGTCAGCTTTGTGTGCCGTAAAGTGAGGCACAATTCACTTGTGGCGTCCACAATGTGGCATTTGGAGGCAACTTGCCTTTGTAGAAAAAGTCAAAAATTGACTTTTTCAGCGCGAACTAATTGAGACTAGTCTTGATAAGGTTCCATTTTTAAAAGATAAGTTAAAGCCAAGCAGATTACTAAAATCCCTAAAAATACCGTATAGGCCAAATCATAAGAGTTTGTAAGCTGTTGGGAAAATCCTAAAATAGCATATCCAATGGCTTTAATTAAAACAAAGGTGGCTACTACACGATAATAAAATATAAACTTTTCTTTGCCAAAATAATAGGCAACTACAGAGGGCATAACCACCCAAATTCCTCCCCCTGTTACACCAAAACAAAGGCTAAATAATATTAAAGAAGTAAGGCTGTTGGGGATAAAGGTTAAAAATAGTGAGGCAAAAATCAAAATAATAAGTAAACGCAAAATCTTAATGGGGTGATAGAAATCGCAGGCTCTGCCCCAAATATATTTTGCAGCTGCCAAAAGCAAGGCAGTAAAACAAGTTAGGGCCATGGCTGAAATTGAATCAAGTCCAAGATCCACCATGCGTGGTTTTAGTTGGCTAACCACTGAGCTGGCAACAGTTAATGTTAAGGTTAAACTTAAGCTAATAATATAAATATCTTTATTTTTTAACACTTCAGCCCATGTTGGCTTGACAAAATTGCTCAGATCAAGGTCTAAAGCATTGGGGTCATTATCAACGTGCAAACCCATTTGTTCCGGCCTATCTCTAACCGTCAGCCAACAAACAGGAGCCATAAGCAATACAAATAATCCATAAGTAAACCAAGCTGTTTGCACATCAAAAAACATAATCACTATATATAAAACCAAGGGAATTATTGCACCGGCAAATGATGTGCCTATATTGCTTATACCAAAAGCCTTGCCCCTTTTTTTTACAAACCATTGATTAACAAGGGCATTGCCAATAGCTCCACCAAAGGCCTGCCCTGAACTCCAAGCTAATGTATAAAAAATATAGAAGAAAATAAGCTGATTTGTAAAACTAAGGGCAATAAAACTTATTCCGCCTAAAAAAGCCCCAAATGTCATAAGTGCTCTCATACTAAAGTATGAGGCAAGGCTTGTCCAAACCAAAACGCTAAGAGCTCCAAAAAAAGCTGCAATTGAAACACCAAAACTAATTTCTGCTCTCGTCCAACCATTGGCCACAGTAAGAGGATCTAAAAAGGCATTCATAATATATACTACAGAGCCTTGTAGTAAGAAATTACCTGCAAAAGTAACAAAGCATAATTTCCAACCGTAGAACATAGAAGTTCCTCTAATATTTTTCTTGTTCCTAAAATATCATGATTCTATTGGTTTGACAAGTTAAGCCTGTTGGCTTATTGCTAATTGAAAGTTTATAGTATTAATGCTTGGAGATTACATGGCTCATAAGAAAAAAGAAAGAATTGACCCTTTAACTTTAGAAATGCCCTATGGTGGCATTGACACACACGCTCATTTGGTTTCTGGGAAGATTTGGGATGATGTGGAGAATATTTTAGAACGGGCAGAAAAATGTGGCATTTCACATATTGGGGAGATTTTTCTCCGTCATGAAAGTTATTTGGCAAAAAAAGATTTTTTCAAAGAAAATATTTTTTATATATATGGCTTACACCCAACTGATTTAAATAATATAGTTTACAATGAACTTGATTTAATCAGGGAAGATATTGCTCTTGATCAAGGACAAAAAAAGAAAATTAAAGCCATTGGAGAAATTGGTCTTGACTATTATTGGAAAGAAGTTGAACCAAACTTACAACAAATTTACTTCAGATTACAACTAAAAATGGCTAAGGATTTTGATTTACCTGTGGTTGTCCATTCCCGAGAAGCATTTGATGACACAGTAAAAATATTACTCGAAGAAGGTTATAAGGATCAAAGACTTTTGTGGCATTGTTTTGACGCTGACAGTGTAAGGGCAAAAATCATTATTGAAAACGGTTGGCACATTTCTGTACCCGGTTCTGTAACCTATAAGGGCAATGACGCATTAAGATCTGCTTTGCATACAATCCCAAAAGATAGGTTAATGCTTGAAACAGATTGCCCCTATCTTAGCCCTGAACCATGGCGCGGAACAGCCAATGAACCAAGTTTGACTGTGTTTACAGCTAAATGTATTGCTGATGAGCTTGGGAGAGATAAAAATGAACTTTGGCTGACTTGCGGTGAAAATGCGAAGAAGTTTTTTAATTTAGTCGATGCTGAATAATACTTAAGTAAAAAAGAATTTACTTTATAAAACAAAAGGATATATTATGAAAACCATTTATATTGCTTCAGATCACGCAGGTTTTAACTTAAAAAGTGCTATTGTTGAACATTTGAAAAATAATTTTAATGTGGAAGATTTGGGCCCTGAGAATGCTTTGAGCTGTGATTATCCAAACAGCGCAAAAAATGTAACAACAGCCATGAAAAATACTGAAAATAGTGTTGGTATATTGATTTGTGGTTCAGGCGTTGGTATGAGTATGGCGGCCAATAAAGAAGTAGGCATCAGGGCTGTTTTAGCCACCTGTGAATACCACGCTACCATGTCAAGGCTTCATAACAATGCTAATGTGCTTTGTTTGGGCGAAAGAGTGACAGGCCAAGGACTTGCTTTAAGTATTGTTGATGTATTTCTAAATACTGAGTTTGAGGGGGGCAGGCACTTAAGGCGCATTGAACTTTTTGATAAATAGTTGACGCTAAAAATATGATAATATATTGTTAATAAAGATAAAATTAATAAAAAATACAAAAAAATCTGCAAGAAATACTTGGAACAAGCAAATTTCTTGCAGATTTTGATTTTAAAAAAGGTTTTGAAGCATAGGTTATTATAACTGTCAGCTACAGTTCTGCACAATTCATTGTGCAGAGGTTATAATGTACAAAAGACTTTGTTGACAGTAAGGATGCCAACAGTCCACGCTGAAAAACACAATTTTTGGCTTTTTCAGAAAGGCATATTGCCTCCAAGTGCTACGTTGTGGCTACTACAAGTGAATTGTAGCTCACTTTACGGCACACAAAGCTGTCGCAGTTGCTCCAGCTTTGATTAGCCCCTGCTGAAAACTTTTTATTTAAAATATTTATCAGATTTTTCAGCATTGACTAAAAAACTACAGTGGGAGGAGGGAACACCCTCATCAAAACTGTTTCCTAATGGCCTTTTTTAAGGTCTTATAGTGGCAAAACATTTTTGACGAGGGTGTCACTAGGCAGTACCTTGCTTAAAACACAGAGCGAGTTTCAAGCAATCCCTTTGGTACAGGTTGCATTCAGCTATGAGGGACATAGCTTGTGCGTGTGTTTCGATTAAGGATGGATTAATCGAATTTCTTGTAAGTGCATTTATACACTTAATCCATATATATAGAGCTCTGATTTTACGAGTTGACTATTTAGTCCACACTGAAAA
>CAYJHF010000171.1:0-4281 GCA_964369905.1 uncultured Mailhella sp.
TTGCACTTTTGTGACACAAAGAAACGGCGAAAGGGGAATATGCCCCAACTGCTTTTCATAGTCAAGCATTTTTTTTATTTTTTTAAAATTTAATTGATAAATTTATAATTATGTTTATTAACAAGAGGTTCAATATAAAATTTTACCATACATTAACAAGAAAACACTGATTTAATCAACATTTTATTAAAGTAATACCTAAAAAAAATATGGCAAGGGGTATAGAGTAAAAAAATACTATTTCCCAATACAAAACTCTTGAAAAATTGTATTAAAAGTTTCATCAACACTTGATAAGCCTGTAATAGAGGATAAATACTGGGCTGCACTTTCAAGTCTTATGGCGTTAATATCAGGTGGTAATATTTCAATCTCAGTAAATAAAATAGTTAGTTCTTGTAAGGCAGATTTTAGCAGTCTTACTTGTCTAAGATTTGGAGTTATTTCATCATTCACCATTTCATGTTTTAACAATAACTGCCGAGCATAATTCGCTAAATCATCAATACTTTGCAAGTTATTTAAGCTCTCTTTATCTTTACAAGGGTTGGCACTTATATAAAAAATTACAGTCTCCAAAAGTTTTTCAAGCTCATTTTTTTCTTGTTCAGTCAACAATGCAAGATCTGCTTTATTCCAAATACATATTTTTTTAGTATTTAGAGGCAATAGAGCCAATTCGTTTTTTATTTTTTTAGCAATAAGATCTAGCTTATTTTCATCTATACTATTTTTTGTCTCATCTAAAAGTATTGCGCCATCAAATACCATTAAAATAAGGTCAGCCTGTTCTATTTTTTCTAAACTACGACGTATACCCTCAAGTTCAATGGGGCTAATTGTGGATATTGCATCAGACTTATAATTGTATTGCTCATTATTATCCAATGCGTGAAATAATCTTTTTTGGCTTAGATTGTTTAGTTCAAATTCACTATGATCTGTATAAGTCAGAACATAAGAAATTTCTCGAAGCCCTGCTGTGTCTGTAAGTTTTATTGGTAATCCACTAAAATAACAGGTTTCTTCTAGATAATCCCTAGTTGTTCCGGCTTCTGGGGTTACAATGGCTCTTTTTCTACCCAAAAAAGCATTCATCAAACTTGATTTTCCGGCATTAACTTGCCCAGCTAATACCACTAAGCAACCATCTTGCCACGGTTTATTTCTTTCGTAAGCCAAAATTAATTTAGTTATTTCATCAATAATATTTTGCACTAAACTTTGAAATTCGTTATGAGGTAGACACTCCCCTTCCTCTTCAGGGAAATCTATGGCTAAACAAAGCCTACGCCTTAAATATTCAAGCTGTTCTCTTAGTTCTTCAATTTTTTTGCCCAGTAGCCCTTGAAGCTTAGCAGATGCAAGTTTCACACCCTCAAGAGCAGGGGCAGAAATTATTTCTGCAACAGCTTCTGCTTGTGATAAATCAATTCTTCCATTTAAAAATGCTCTCTTGGTAAATTCTCCAGCCTCAGCTTGGCGAATATTTAAAGAAAAAATATATTCAAGTAGGTTATGTAAAAGAGCATTTCCACCATGGGCATGAATTTCCACCACATCTTCCCCTGTGTAAGAGTTGGGGCCGGGAAAATAAACAGCTAAAATTTCATCAATAATAAAAAAATCTGATGAATTATCTTGAAAACTTTGAGCTAAGTGGAAGTCATCAGCAATAATTTGTGAAATTTTTTCAGTATTACTTACCACTACAAAAGAACCATAATACATATACCGAGGTTTATAGTCCAAATTTTTTGTTTTTTTGGGTAAAAAAACCTTTTGCATAATATTCAAAGCCCTTGGACCTGAAATACGAATAACACCAAGCCCACCGGCTGAGGAGCCTGTAGCAATAGAAGCAATGGTTTCCTTTTCTTTATCCATTCCTAGCCCCAAGCTGTTTTTGCTCTTTTGATTTTTGGAAGAATTCTTCAAAAGATCCAAGTTTATATCCCGTGATTTGCCCTTTGGCTAAAAGTATATTTTTAGCGTCAAAAACCTTCATTTCATATACCATCAATTTTTTCCCGCCATTTATAAGTTCACATCTGGCAAAAATTGGAGACACAAGGCCTGGCTTGATATACGATAAGGAACTTTGAGCTGTCACACAACAATTTCCAGCTCCTGCACAGGCAACACCAAAAGCAATGTCAGCCAGTGTAAAAACAGCTCCTCCATGAACTGAATTTAATCCATTTTTATTCACCTCTGTGATTGGCATGGAAACCAAGGAATGATTTTCACTCATTTCTATAACTCTGATTTGTAAGGCTTTGGCCATACCATCATATTCTTGAAAATAAGCATCTATTTCTTCAATACTATATTTTTTCATCTCTTTCTCAATTATTTATTTGAAATTTCTCATTTTCATCAGCATAAATGCTTTCATATTCCAATTTAAATTCACTAAAATTATTTGCTAAAATAGCCTTTCGAGCATTTTTTACCATCTGTAAAAAGTAAGTTAAGTTGTGCAAGGAATTTAGCCTAAAAGAGAGTAATTCCTTACTAACAAATAAATGCCTTAAATAAGATTTGCTAAAGGTTCGGCAGGTATAGCAATTACAGTTTTCGTCAAGTGGGCTTTCATCTTCAGCATATTCTTGGCGCTTAATATTAATTTTACCGCTTGAAGTGTAAAGTGTGCCATTTCTAGCATTTCTGGTTGGCAGTACACAATCAAACATATCAACTCCATTTTCAATGCCGTATAAAATATCAAGAGGAGTGCCAACACCCATTAAATATCGCGGTTTTTGCTTTGGCAAAATAGGATTTAAATGTTTTATGGTTTTTAACATTATATGCTTTGGTTCACCAACGGCAAGGCCTCCAATAGCATAGCCTTCCATGCCTATTTCCATTAAGGCTTTGGCCGACATTTCTCGTAAATGTGCATAGGTTTCACCCTGAACAATTCCGAATAATAAATTACCACGTGAATTTTTCCCCACAGTAAGTTCATGATTTGGCTCTAAGTTCACCAGTTCAGGTCCATAGGCTTCCCTGCACCTTTTTGCCCACGCAATACTTCGTTCAACAGCTTTCAGTGCTTCTTTTTCACTTGCCCCATAGCCAATACATTCGTCAAGTTGCATCATTATATCAGAATTGAGATTTCTTTGTATGGAAATTACTTTTTCCGGACTGAAAAAATGTTTAGAACCGTTGAGATGAGAGCGAAATTCTACACCCTCTTCAGATATTTTGCATAAAGAACTTAAACTAAATACTTGAAAACCTCCACTATCAGTCAAAATTGGTTTGTCCCAAGCATTAAATTTATGAAGCCCCCCACGTCTTGCTATTAACTCGGCTCCAGGGCGTAAATAAAGGTGGTAAGTATTTCCCAAAATAATTTGGGCTTCAATATTTTCTAAGTCATCAGGAGCAATGGCCTTTACACTTCCAACTGTTCCAACAGGCATAAAAATTGGGGTTTCAATTTGCCCATGAGCTGTTTGAAGTAACCCTGCCCTTGCCTCACCATCACAAGCTACTAGTTCAAAATTACCTATTAGTTTTCTGTTCATAATATTTATTCTTTATATATTCTTTAGTTTGAAAAATAGAACTTATCCCAGAATAAAAACAATGAAAAGAAAAAATTTTATGCTAAAAAAGCTTGAAAAAAATATAAATCCAAGATAGAAAAATCTTATTCAAACACAGATGTGTGCTCGTAGCTCAGTTGGATAGAGCGATTGCCTCCTAAGCAATAGGCCGCAGGTTCGATTCCTGCCGGGCACACCATATTTATTTCTCATGAAGTCCGATGTTATTATAAACATCGGATTTTTTTATTTAATTACTTTTTTATATGTCTATTTCTGTTCTATGTTTTCATATATATCAAGTTGACTTTAGGGTAAATATAGGGTAAATTTTTAACATTGTTGGGGTAAATTATTATTGAGAAATATCCGCAAATACCAATAAGTTAAAATTACAAAGAAGAACTACCATGATGTTAACAGATGTAAAAATAAAAAATTTACAGGCAAAAACAAAACCCTATAAAGTATTTGATGGAAATGGGCTATATATTGAAATATCTTCATTAGGAAAAAGGCATGGAGAATAAAGTATTACTTTAATAAAACTGATAAAACACTCACTATTGGCGAATATCCTAGAATGTCATTAAAAGAAGCTCTGGCTAAATTGTTTGAAATTAAAATCTTATTACAAAACAACATAGACCCAAAAGTTCAACAAACTATTCCAGATTCAGTTACTTTTAAAATTTTAGTCAATGAATGGATGGATAAG
>CAYJHF010000172.1:0-4213 GCA_964369905.1 uncultured Mailhella sp.
ATTATTTGGTAAGAATATTCTTTGCTAACAGATAGTTATTACTATTTTCAGCATCGACTAAGTAATTTAAAATTTATATGGCTATGTTGGATATTTAGGGGAATTTAATGAACACTGCACTTATTTTTACGGGCCAAGGGGCTCAAAAAAATGGAATGGGCAAGTTACTTGCAGAAAGTTCCAAAGATATAATGGAATTATGGAAAAAAGCTGAGTATTATAGCACTTTTCCGCTAAGGGAAATTTTTTGGGAAAGTGGAGATGATGCGTTAATGGCTGACACAAAGTATTCACAACCTGCAATTACTGTTGTTAACTTGGGTTTATTAACTTATCTTTCATCACATATAGAGCCAAAAGCAGCAGCAGGGCATAGCCTCGGTGAATTTAGTGCTTTGGCGGCAGCAAAGGTTTTGGATTTTGATACAATACTAGAAACCGTTAGCTTGCGTGGTAAATTAATGTCAGAAGCTGATCCTGAGAAAATTGGAACAATGTATGCCGTTTTACGCCTTAGCCTTGAGCAGGTTGAAACCTTTTGTAAAGAGGCTTGCGAACAAACCGGTAAATTGGTTAGGTTGGCCAATCGCAATACTCCAGGGCAATTTGCCATAAGCGGGCATAAGGAGGCTGTAGAAGATTGTGTTGAGCGTGCACAGGAAAATGGGGGTAAATGTATTCCTCTTGCTGTGAGTGGTGCTTTTCACACTCCGCTACTTGCCGAAGCTTCAACTGAATTTGCAAAATTTTTAGACAAATTAAATTGGAGTGATGCCAAAATACCTGTTTATTGTAATATTCACGGACAGGCTTTAAGTAAGAGTGATGAACTTCATCAAGCCCTAAGAAAACAAATGACTTCATCTGTGTTTTGGATCGAAACCATTGTAAACCAGCATTCCGATGGCTTTAGAAAGTGGATAGAGCTTGGGCCACAAGGAGTGTTAAGTCGTATGATGCGTCAAATTTTAACCACAGAAAAAACTGATAGCTATGAAGCCATCAGTATAGCAAGTCTACCTGCGGCAGATGAATATATTGCCTCCTTGGGGTAAAAAAATTGAGTTAAAAATTCAAACTTTATCTTTACTTGACCAATGCTTTGCTTATGTGTACTATCTCTTATTGAAAACTTGCACAACCAGTTGTGCTAAGATTTATTATTAGTTTTTTGAATTTATATCCTAGTTAATGGGAGGTTTATATGTTTGGAATTGGAATGCAGGAATTGCTTATTATTTTAGTTCTTGTGCTGATAGTCTTTGGTGCAAAGCGCTTGCCTGAAATAGGAGGAGGGCTTGGTAAGGCCATACGCAATTTTAAGCAAGGAGCAACAGAACCTGATGAAATTGATCTTTCTGCTAAAAAAAATAGTGCGAAAGTTGAAAATATTGAAAATAAACAGACTGAAACAGTAAGCCAGTCTGAAAAAGCTGAAGAACAAAAGAATTAGGGGGCTATTTATGGTTGTTGAACAAATTTCTATATTTCTAGAAAATAAAGCAGGGCGTATGATGGAAGTGACCAAAACCCTATATGAAAATAATATCAATATAAGAGCTTTATCACTTGCTGACACCTCAGACTTTGGAATTTTACGCATGATTGTTGATGATAACGATAAAACTAAACAAGTTTTGCGTGATAAAGGTTTTACTGTGGGCAGAACCAGTGTTGTTGCTGTTCAGGTTAGTGATACACCGGGCGGCTTGCACTATGTTTTGGAACTCTTGTCAGAAGCTGAAATAAATGTTGAGTATATGTATGCTTACGTTCAGCCTGATCACGGAGCAACCATGATTTTCCGCTTTGATCGCACTGAGTTGGCTCTTGAGATTTTACAGAAAAAAGATATTCCAATTCTGACAAGCTCCCAAATTTCAAAGTAAAATAGTTTAGCGCTTTAGTAATTTAATTGTGACATAATAGCATCTTAAATAAGTGTGTTTTTGCTGAATTAGAACTTAAGAAAAAAATTTTAAAAAAATAATTTTTTTTCTTGACAGTCTAAATTAAATTCTATAGAAATGTCTTTCCACGGATGGTTAGCTCAGTTGGTGGAGCATCGGTTTTACACACCGAGGGCCGGGAGTTCGAGCCTCTCACCATCCACCATATTTGAAAAAGCCCTACATTATATATGTAGGGCTTTTTTTTATATATGTTCTACTCAAATAAGAGTAACAAAAAAGCCCCTCATAAAAACAAGGGGCAAGCAAATTTAGACATTATAGCCGATTGCAATCTCCAACTATAACGGCTTTGCGGACGAACCACAAAGACTCCAACACCTTACGGTGCATACATATCAAATATAGTCGTTATTATTGTATTTGTCAAGTGAGTGGAAAAGAGCATATTTTATACAATTTCTTATCTCGTTCAGATCATATTCAGAAATAACACGAGCGTCATAAATGCGCTTTCCTTGAGCATCTTTGCTTTTGAATGGCAAAGTTAATCTTTCATAAGAAACTGTTGTAATCATATCACACTTTACATAATGAACTAAAGAGTTGTAGGGCTTTGGTAGGGTGTGTGGCATAGACAAAATATAATGATAAGGTTTAAACGGAGCAGGCTCAGTAGTACTTAAAGGAACTACCGTGCATAGTTTATGTGAGTTAATGGCTATAACAATAACAGGTCTTTTTTTATTTATCTCAGGAAAAACACTGCCTTTATAATCACATATAAGTATCGCGCCTATATTTGTATATTTTATAATAATACCTCGTTCTATTTCTTCTTTGGTATATTCGCAAACTAATACTTAGCAAAGAGTTCACGAAGTTTTTTGTGTTCATTGCTAATTGTCAGACCGAGTGTTAGTAAAATTCTGGCTTTTTGTGGGTTTAGGTTATCAGAAGCAATGAAACCATGCTCATTATCCAGTAGGCTAGGTGTAATTACTCCTGAGCCTGTGCGAGAGGAGCGCACAACAAAAATTCCTTGTTTTGCGGCTTCTCCAAAAATATTTAAAGCCATTTTTGATAAACAGCCATTGCCTGTGGCGGCAATAACAAGACCTTGCGGCTTACTTTCAATGATTGCTTTGTACATTTTAGATGAAGTGTCAAGGTATTCATAAACAATGTCCACTCTGGGCAATGTTTCAATATCCACTATATTAAACTCAGCTTCTACGGTATGTTTTCTTATCACATTTCTATAAAAAATAGCTTTAAAATCTACAACATAACCAAGAATACCAAGTTCGTGAGCACTAAAAGTTTCTGTGGAAAGTGTATTTGATTTTGTGCCCTCACGGGCAGAGATTATTTGCCCGTCAAGCACAATAAGTACACCTTTATTGTGAGCTTCTTGGCTGGCGGCAACTCCAACGGCATTTAGCAAATTAAGAGGGCCGTCAGCTCCTATGGCCGTGGCAGGACGCATAGAGCCCACAATGACTACAGGCTTTGTGCTTTTTACTACCAAGTTAAGAAAGTAAGCAGTTTCTTCTAGTGTGTCTGTTCCGTGGGTTACTACAATGCCGTCACAGTCAACTTGCTCTAAAAGCACGTTTATTCTTTTGGCTAACTTTAGTAAAATATCAAAAGTAAAATCTTCACTGGCCACATTGGAAATTTGTTCAGACTTTACATTGGCAATTTCAATAATACTTGGAACAGCATTTATTAAGTCTTGTCCTGTAAGTATTGCTGCTTGGTATTCTGTCAAATCTGTTTTAGAGGGTGCTGAACCGGCAATGGTTCCCCCTGTGGCTAGCACTAAAATATTTGCTTTTTTTATCATATAATATTCCTATAAAAATGGTTTTGTATAAGTAGTCGATGCTGAAAAATGTGATAACTATATATAAGTAGAAAGTTTTTTATTAAAATAAAACTAAAACTTTTGCAAGCAATAAGCAAGGAACGTGCAATTTACTTGCAAAAGTTTGGTGCAAAAAAGAATTTTCAGCAGAGACTAATCAAAGCTGTAGCTATTGCGACAGCTTTGCGTGCCGTAAAGTGAGCCACAAATCATTTGTGGCGTCCACAACGTGGCACTTGGAGGCAACGTGCCTTTACTGAAAAAGTCAAAAATTGACTTTTTCAGCGTGGACTCAGTAGTCGATGCTGAAAAATGTGATAACTATATATAAGTAGAAAGTTTTTTATTAAAATAAAACTAAAACTTTTGCAAGCAATAAGCAAGGAACGTGCAATTTACTTGCAAAAGTTTGGTGCAAAAAAGAATTTTCAGC
>CAYJHF010000173.1:0-4157 GCA_964369905.1 uncultured Mailhella sp.
ATTATTTAATTTTCAAAAAAATATAAAAAAAGATGATAAAATACTTAACACAAAAAAATATTTAGAGTTTTTACCACAATTTTTTTCTAAATCAAACTCTGTTGTTTTATTTGCTTCCATTAGGCAAAAAGAAGAAAACCTATTAACTGCTCTTCTTTGGAAAATTTTTTCAATTAAGAAAAAATCCTTATTTATTATTGTTCCTAAACATTTAGAAAGAGCAGAGCATTGGTATTCACGTTTTTATGATTTGGGAATGGCTCCTGTGTTGGCTTCTGAATACTTTAAAGCACAAAATTATGAACTTGGAAAAGTTAATCCTTTTGAAGAGCACCAATGTATTGTATGGGATATTTTTGGAGACTTGGCTAAACTTTATACAGAAGCAGATTATGTTTTTGTGGGTGGCTCTTTCAAAAACTTGGGAGGACAAAACTTTTTAGAATCAATTGCCGGAGGTGTTTGTCCTCATGTTGGGCCTGATTTAGATAATTTTTTGTGGGCAATTGGTAAGGATAATCCACCAAGTTTATTAGAAAAAAACTTAGTAATACAACATGAGAATAAAAGACATTTTAAAGAATTTTTACTTGACTTTAAAGAAGAGAAAAGAACATTGAAAGAAAGAGAAGAAGTGCAAGAAGAATTTTTAGATTGGTTAATGAAATATCATGGAACAAGTAAGTTAGTAGTTGAAGAAATTTTACAAGATGCTGCGCTATAGCAAAAACAAAATGATGGAAAATTTATGCAAAAAATTATTTTGGCAACCCACAATATGGGCAAAGTAGCAGAATTGAAAAGCCCATTTTTAGAACTTGGTTTTGAAGTTGATCTTTTACCGAGTGATTTTCCGGAAATTATAGAAGATGGAAGTAGCTTTGAAGAAAATGCCTTGATTAAAGCCAAGGCTGTTTGTAAGGCTTTAAAATTGCCTGCTTTAGCAGATGATTCAGGCTTATGTGTTTTGGGATTAAATAATGCTCCGGGAATATATTCAGCCAGATATGCTGATGACTATACCTTACTGGACGGTGAGAACAAGGACCTAAGAAACATTCGTAAGCTTCTTGAAAACACAAAAAATTTTTCTAACGATGAACGTAATTGTGCTTTTCATTGTGCCATGGCCCTTGTATTTCCAAATGGGCAAGAAATAATTGTGCATGAAACATGGAAGGGGAAGTTATTAAAAGAGAAAATAGGTGAACATGGTTTTGGCTATGATCCGATTTTTTTTGATGAAGAACTTAACCTAAGTGCGGCTCAGATGGATAAAAATATTAAAATGTCCCGTTCCCATAGAGCAAAGGCCATAAAAAGTTTATTTTCAACCTTGCAAAAAATTTCAGGTTAGCTCATGAGCATAAAAAAAATCTTTATTTCTAAACAGCAAATGGGAATAGCGGCCCTGATTATGGGCTTAAGTATTCTTATATCAAGATTTATGGGTTTGTTTAGGGATAAGGTTATTTCTTGGCAATTTGGAGCTAGCGGAGAAACAGATTTATATTTTGCAGCCTTTGTTTTACCTGACTTTATTAACTATCTCTTGGCCGGCGGTTATGTTTCCATTACCATAATTCCACTACTTTCTAAGTTATTTGCTGAAAATGACAAACCCTGGGAATTTTTTTCATGTATATTTTTATGGACTACTTTTGCCATAAGTTTTTTATCAATTTTAGGCTGGGTTTTTGCTCCACAAATTGTTCCCTATTTAGCCCCTGGGTTTACGGAAGAACAACTTAATCGCCTTAGCTATTTTTTAAGAATTATCCTACCTGCCCAAGTTTGCTTCTTACCTGGAGCTTGTTTTTCTGCCATACTTTATATTCGCAAACAATTTCTAATTCCTGCTTTAATGCCATTGATTTATAATGGATTTATTTTGTTATGTGGAATTTTAATGCAATAATTTGGTTTGGTAGAGGGTATGTAAGGTTTTTGCTATGGAGTTTTAATTGGGGCTTTTATTGGTTCAGCTTTATTACCTTATTTGGCAGTGAGCTCAGGTGAATTAAATTGGCATTTATCATTCACTCATCATAAACTGAAGCATTTTATTTTACTTGCTCTACCTTTAATGCTAGGACAGTCCATAGTAATTTTAGATGAACAATTCATCAGAATTTTTGGTTCAATGGCAGAAGAGGGTGCAGTTAGCTTGCTTAGCTATGCCAGAAGAGTAATGATGGTTCCTGTTGGTGTTGTAGCTCAGGCCGTCGGAGTTGCTTCATTTCCTTTCTTGGCCACCTTAGTTGCTAAAAATGATAAAATTGGTTTTCAAAAAGCATTAAATTCTGCCTTGGCAAACAGCATAATTATAATTATTCCGATTAGTTGCTTCATGTTTGTTTTGGCAGAACAAATTTTAGGATTTATTTTTGAGGGAGGTCAATTTAGTGCAAACGAAACAGCCTTAGCTGCTCCTTTATTACAATTTATGCTTTTAGCAGTTCCTTTTTGGGCTATACAACAAATTATAGGTAGGGCTTTTTACGCCCATGAAAACACTTTAACGCCAACCCTAATAGGTTCTGCCGTTACATTATTTAGTTTACCATTTTATTTTTATTTTTCACCCTTATTTGGAGCAAGTGCCATTGCTGCAATTGCTTCAATTTCCATAATGTTATATGCAGCCTGTTTGTCATTTTTTGCTCTCAAAAAATTTTTACCGGAGCTAAAAAGTATTCTTTGTCTTTTTTTAAAAAATATATTATTATGCCTTATTCCAATGTGGGTTAGCAGTTTATTTATTTTGCCAAGTAAAAATATTTTATTTTTATGGACTGAAAATTGGCTTATGAACTATATGGCTATTACGCATTTTATAATTATAATATATTGTGGTATAATATTTAGTATAACTTACTTAATACTTGCAAAACTTTTTTTACCAACTAATTTTAATTTGCTTGTAATGCCTTTAACATCTTATTTTGCCAAAAAGAAAAAAATGGAGGAATAATGCAAGTTTTACGTTCAGAAAAAGCTGGTTTTTGCATGGGTGTTGCTTTAGCACTTAGCAAGTTAGATGAATTAGTTAGTAAAGAAACTCATGTGGCAACCTTTGGTCCCATTATTCATAACCCTTATGTGCTAGCAGAATACACATTAAAAGGTGTTAAATGCTTCAAAAATATTCAAGATGTTAAAGAAGCCTTAGAGCCATTTTATGCTTTTGCTCAAACAGTAAGTAGCACAGGAAATTCTAAACCTGAACTTCATGTTTTGGTTAGGGCTCATGGTATACCAAAAGAAACAGAAAACTTTCTAAGAAGCCTGCCTCATGTGGTTTTAAAAGATGCAACTTGTCCTAGGGTAAAAGATGCACAAAACGCCATTTTTCAGGCTACAAAAGCCCTTTCCACTGAAGAAAAATCTCATACTTTATTACTTTATGGTGATGCTAATCACCCTGAAGTGGACGGTTTGGTTTCCTATGCTTGCGGTAAATATGTTGTTTCATCAAAGGTTGATAAAATAATTCATTATGTAAAGAATAATCTTCAAGAAAAAATAGTTCTAGCGGCTCAAACAACGCAAGATAGAATAATTTTTGAAAAACTAAAGGAACAACTTTTAACTCTAAGTAATAATATAACTGTGCTTGACACAATATGTGATGCAACCAGACTTAGACAAGAAGAAGCCTTAGAGCTAGCTGGAAAAGTTGAAGCCATGGTTGTTGTGGGTGGTAAAGAGAGTGCTAATACCAAAAAATTAGCAGAAATCATCGCTTCACAAAATATCCCTACAGTTTTAATTGAAAATGCCGAAGAGTTAAACAAAGATTTTTTTAAAAATATTAAAGTGGTTGGATTGACTGCCGGAGCATCAACCCCCAAACTATTGGTAGATGATGCGGAAAGTTTACTTTTAACTTGGTAAGCTTTATAACTATATAATAATAAGCACAAATAAAAAAGTTAAAGGAATATTTTATGAGTAGCAGTATCCTTATGGAATCAAGCACAGATGAACTTAGAATTGTTGAATTTTACCTCGATGAACCTGTAGTAAATGTTGACCAAAACCTTTCAAGTTATACAAAAATAATTGAAGAAGACGGAAAAGAAGCTATTTATCGCAGTTATTATGGTATTAATGTTAATAAAGTTCTAGAAATTATCAAATTACCAAATGTCACC
>CAYJHF010000174.1:0-4013 GCA_964369905.1 uncultured Mailhella sp.
ATTTTTGTGTTTTTCAGAAAGGCACACTGGCTTCGAGTTCCACTGCGTGGACGCCTGAAGTGAATTCAGGCTAACTCTGTGCCGTGCAAAACTTTTGTTTGCACAAAAGTTTTGGTTAGCCGATGCTTCAAAATCATTTTTTGAAGTCAAAATTTGCAAAAAAATTGCATGTCCCATGCTTATTTCTTGCAAATTTTTTGGTATTATTTGGCAAGAATATTCTTTGACAACAGATAGTTATTGTTATTTTCAGCATCGACTACTTAGAAGAAACCTTGCTACAAAAAATAACTATTCAGAGTTCTCAACTAAGAACAATCTCAATAAAGATTAAAACAAACCTAAGGCAAATTTATTTTTGAATTTAAATCTATGCTATTAACTGTTACCCAAGCCCAAGCCGTTTGGCTTGAACTTGGGGTTTTGGCTTTTTGGGCCAAGGAGAGAAGTATTGTTTTTCTATATTCACAGTTAACCATCTTTTTTGTACTATGCACGATTTTGAAATCTTTGCGTAGGTTTGGGCTAACCATCGGTTATAGAACCGTGTTAAGGTTTTGGGTTATGTTATTTGTTATAAAGTTATTGAGAAGTTTTATTGTTGTATTTATTTTTTTCTGTGTATTTTTTTTGCTCCTTTGTAATAAACTTTTTATTGTTCGTTTGGGAATTTGTGTTTTTTGTTGTATGATTTTCTTTTGAATTTTTGTTTGTTTGGTCAGCTTTAAAGAAACTATCTAGTAATTCAATAAAGCTATATTCTTTTTTGCAAGGTTTCCATACCTCGTAAGCCTCAACTTTAGTGTATGAAAACAATACACCAAGTATTACAAATATTATCGGCTTTAGAATTTTTGCCGGCCGTAACTTGGCACATAAAGATTTCAATCTTGAGTTATGCCACGTTTTACAGCCAATTAAAAATCCTGAAAAACTCTGTAGCCTGCTATTTTCTCCATCGCACCTCACTAGTTTCATGGTTGTATTATTTACATAGACTTGCTGCATTCAACTCGGGGTGCAAGGAGTTTTTCCTTGCACCACAAGCGGATCTTGTATTTTACTACAACCCTTCATTTTATGGTTTGGGAGTTGATGCTGAATTTATTTCAGCAGTTAGTTATGCAATATTATACTATAAGCATAAAGCGTGCCAAAGTATTCATTTTGAATAATACACTGAAATTATAGCATATTTTGATTTAATATTTTTTTTGTACTTCAATTTTTGTATGAAAATTTTACAGGATTTGGTTAATAGTGTTCAAGAAATATACAATTTAAAATTTGTAAAAATTTTTATTCCTTTTTTTGTTAAAAAGTGTAGAATGTATTTGTTCATGAAAATTAAAATTTCTGTATAATTTACTGTGAAAATAAAGCAAAGTATGCTTTAGGCTTGAGTTTGACTTAAAAATTGAAATTTTAAGTTTAATAATGCAAATAATGTTACAATTAGTTTTAAAATATAAACGCAAGAAAAGCGTTATTGCAATATATTAAATATACAGATGAAATTACGTAGAGGAAAAAAATATTCAACTGTTGTGAGGAAAAAATGAATAATCAAATTCATAATATACGCAAATCTCAATTTGCAGGTAGTTTTTATCCTTCAAGCTCTAAGGATATAATTCAAGGTGTTGCTTCATTTTTTAAAGACTTGCCTATCCAACTGGAAAGCGAAAGAGTAAAATCTGTTTTAACCTTATTGCCCCATGCAGGGCATATTTATTCCGGAGCTGTGACTGCTAAAACCATTGCTGAAGTTGAATTTGCTTCCAGAATTATAATTTTATGTCCTAATCATAAAGGGCTTGGAAAAAATTATGCCCTTTGGCCCAATGGTGCATGGATAAATCCCATAGGACAAATCCCAATAGACGGTAGTTTGAGTGACAAATTAGTTGAGAGCGGAATATTTTGCTATGATGAACAACCTCACTTAGCAGAACATTCCATTGAAGTAATTTTACCTTTTTTACAATATAGTGTACCAATTCTTTATATTGTTCCAATTAGTGTTGCAAATTTGGAACAAGTGGAGGCTGCTTCTGATCAGTTAGCAAAGATAATTAAAGAAGAAAAGGAAAATAAAAATGATATTAGTATCTTGGTAAGTTCTGACATGAACCACTTTGCCAACGATGCTGAAAATAGGCGCAAGGATAATTTAGCCCTTGAGGCATTTTTATCAGGGGATATTGAAAAATTAATTCATGTGGTTAACAAAGAAAAAATTAGTATGTGTGGTGTAATTCCTGCCATTTTAGGTCTTTTAACTGCTCAAAAACTTGGGGTAAAAAATAGTAAGTTGGCAGCTTATGACACATCAGCAACAGCTTCAAATGATAGTTCTAGGGTAGTTGGTTATGCCGGTGCATATTTTTGGTAAATCTAAATTACTTTTTGTTTCAAAGGAATATTTGTAAATAAATACAAAAACCAACTGAAAAGAGGAGAATAAAAACTTCCTAGGTATTTTTTAATAAAATCTTATTTATTATTTTTAATTTCTGCACATTAAATTTAGTAAAGTTGTAAAAATTACTGAAGTTTTTCATAAAGAAAATAATTGTGTATTTACTCAGCTTATGGGAAAATTTAAATAAAAAAATGTAAAAAAAATGTAAAAAAAACTTTACCTTTTTAGAATAAGCTGTTATGGTCTTCTCAGTTGAGTGAGGCAAAATAAAAGGTGTTTCATTGGTTATTAAATAAACTTTTATTTTATCACATATTTAGTGTTTTTTTTGGCCGTTTTTGCACGGTAAAACATTTAACATTTAGGAGTTACAAATGAAAATGATGAAAGTTATTGTGCTTGTTGCCGGTTTAGTAATGGCTACAGGTTCAGCAGCTGAGGCTCGCCAAGCAATTGGTGTTCATGACAAAATGGTTGATGGATTTATGTATCTTGTGGACAATTCCGGTTCCATGATGATGGATCACAAATCAACTGGCATTCAAAAAATTGAAATGGCAAAACGTATTATGACTAAGATTGATTCTAATGTACCTGATCTTGGTTATGATGCTGCTATTGCTCTTTTCTCACCAAATGCTTCTGTTGTTGCACCAATGGAATTTGATGAAATGAAAATGAACAAAGCCATTCAAGGCATTGGCAATATGGCTGGCATTTATGGTCGTTTAACCACTTTCCAAAAAAGCTTTTATGGCATTGCTAACATGATTTCTGAAATGAGCGGCCCAAAAGCTGTTTACCTTATTTCTGACGGTATGGAAAACATGGGTGTAGTTCCTGCTCAAGCAGCTCAAGCCCTTTATTCAGCTAACCCAAACATGGTTCTTCACGTTATTTCAGTTGCTGACTCAGCAAAAGGTATGAAAAACCTCATGGCTGTTGCTTCTCTTCACAGCAAAGCTCAATTCATTGACGGTGCTAACCTCATGTACTCTGACGATGCAGCTATGGATCTCGTAAGCTCAACTCTTTATGAAGTAACAATTCCTAATGAAAGTGTTGTTGGAACAGCTATTGTTCTCTTTGACACAGGCAAATACAACATTAAAAAAGTTTATGCTGATCGTTTAGACGACATTGCTGCTATTATGGTAACTCGTCCTGATCTTAAGCTTTATGTTGAAGGTCATGCTGACGTTAGAGGCGGAGACGCTTATAACATGACTCTTTCTGAAAACCGTGCCATGGCTGTTAAAGATTATCTTGTAAACGCCGGTGTTGGTAGTGATCAAATCATTAGCAGCGGAATGGGCGAAACAGACTACTTCCCAGCTTTAGAATATGACCGTCGCGTTGACGTAATGGTTATTTGGCAGTAATTAGCTCTTAGTTGATTATATTTTGGGGTGCTATTTTGCACCCCTTTTTTTTTATATTAATTTTTACCGAGCTCCACTTCATAACTATTTAGCCGGTGCTGAAAAATATAATAAATATCTATAGGTAAAAAGTTTTTTATTAAAATAAGTCTAAAAGTTTGGTGCAAAAAAAGAATTTTCAGCAGAGGCTAATCAAAGCTGTAAGC
>CAYJHF010000175.1:0-3903 GCA_964369905.1 uncultured Mailhella sp.
AAAATCATCTTGTTGAGAAGTTCCGGCCATATTTATTTCTCCCCTGCAAAGCTAATGCCGTCCTTATGACGTCCCAACTCATGTTGCATACGATTGAGTAGTTGTCCTGCATAAATTATACATTCACCCTCAATGGCCATGATTTTTGAGCGGAAGACATTATAACCACAAGTAGCAGGAATAGCCACAAAAAGCCCGACAGCCGTTGCAATAAGAGCCTCAGCAATACCCGGTGCAACTGTGGCAATGGAAACGCTCTTCATGGTGGCAATGGCTTGGAAAGAATATAAAATGCCCCAAACAGTGCCAAAGAGCCCAATAAATGGGGCTGTATTGGCCGTGGTGGCCAACAAGGAAAGGGAAGATTTCAACTTAGAAATTTCCTGCTCTGTCCCAAATCGCAAGGCACGGCGTACATTATTATTCAGTAACCTCTCGGTATCACCGGTTTTACTTAGACGATTAAACTCCCTAATGGCACGATAAGTTATGCCATGCAAGGGTGAGTTTTTGTCCTTTTCAATTATGGGCAGGGACTTATATAGTTCTCCGGCATTGTCGAAAGAATGTAAACCATCATCAACTTTTTTTTGGGCATTTTTTAGCTGAAACCACTTACCGCACATATAAGCCCAACTCGCCAATGACATAAACATTAGAAAAAGCAAGACAAGCTGTGAAATAAGGGTTGCGTGTAATACGGCTTGAATTAATGAATCCATTATTATCTCCTAATTTTACTATTTATTATATTGCAAAGGCATTTGCATTTTTACCATTTTGTTATATTCTTCGTTTTCTTGCATAAGGCTTTTGTGGTTACCTTGCGCAAAAACCTTACCGTTTTTAATAAGTATAATGTTATCTGCTCCCATAATAGTTCGCATTCGATGAGCAACAACAACTACAGTTTTATCTTTAATTAGTGTATCAATAGCTTTTTGTAGGACACTTTCACTCATTACATCTATTGATGATGTCGCCTCGTCCAGAAGAATAACCGGTGCATCTTTCAAAAGTGCACGTGCAATGGAAATTCTTTGCCTTTGTCCGCCGGAAAGGCGTGTACCGTTCTCACCTACAAAAGTTTCATAACCTTGAGGTAGTTTTTGCACAAATTCGTGACAGTGAGCAGCTTTAGCCGCAGCTATAACTTCCTCATTTGTAGCACCCTTTTTGCCAATGCGTATATTTTCCATAACTGTGTTATCAAATAAAGTAACATCTTGAAAAACAATGGAAAAAGATTTTAACAAAGTTTCAGGGTCAATTTGTGATATATCTTCATTCCCTAGGGTAATTTTACCTTTATGTAAATCCCAAAATCGTCCTGCCAATTTAAGGGCTGTACTTTTACCCCCACCGGAAGGGCCAATCAAGGCAGTTACTTCTCCCTGTTTTGCCGTAAATGAGATTTCATCTAAAACAATTTTTGAATCATTATAGGCAAATGTTACATTATCAAACATAATATTATAATTGCCATATTGTACATCTTGTTTGCCGGTTTGGATTTTAGTATTTTCTAAATTTTTCATTCTTTCTATGCTGGGTAAAGTAGAATAAAGGGCTGCAAGTTGCATAAGAGCCATGGACATGGGATCATAAATTCTGGTAACAATCCAAAGACATATTACAAATAAGAATAGGCTAATTTCATTATTAGACAATAGATATACTCCCATAAACATTGTGCTAATAATGCCTATTTTCATAATCATTTGTGCGCCTACAATGTACATACCTATGGCGACTTCACCCATAACTATGCTTTTTTCATAAGCATCAAAGTGTTTTTGCAAAAAACCCAGATGTGCGGATATACGATTATTCGCCTTTATATCTATAATATTGTCAATACATTCGCGTATTTTTTCTAAATATAATAAATGAATTCCTTTGGCTTTAATTGTATGTATATTTTGCTTTTTTTGGGTAAGCACACAAAAAAGTATTGAAACAGGCACAACCCAAAGCATGGCCAATGCCATTTTGACATTAAAAAAAAGTAAACCAATACAAATTATAACTGTTGAAAGAATAGCACCTATTAAGTCGGGAATATATTGCGAAAAAGCATTTTCAAGGGCACGGACATCTGTCATCACGGTAGAAGTTATATCACTTAAATCTTTTTTACCAAAAAATGAAAGGGGGAGGCTTTTTAATGTTTTTAATAGTCGTATTCTTGTGTCAAAGCTCGTTTCATAAGAGCGAAAATAGGAGGAATTATACTGTAGAACATAAAATGTAAATAAAACAAATAAAAAAAACAGACTATATCCAAAATATAACATCAAATCAAGATTAAGGCTTTTTTTCTCTAAAACAACATCAAAAACATCGGATAAAAATGTGCTATCCTTAACAATTATTGTATGTATTCCATCAGGTAATTTTTGAATAATACTTTCGCATCGAGCTGATTTAATGACTTGAATTACTTCATTTTCTGTAGCTTTTGATTTTGCTTCCCTAATATTATCTAAAATGCTAGCCATATAAATATGTGGATTTTGAAACACAAAAGAAATATTACTAAATAGCCATTGCTCATCAATATTTTTTATGTCGATGCCACCTAATTTTATACTACCTAAGCTAACATCCCAAAACCTAGCTAAAAGGTTTACTAATGTGGTCTTCCCACTTCCTGATGCACCGACCAAGGCAATATGTTGCCCCTCTTTGACTTCTATAGATACATTTTCAATGGCCATAACATTGGTATTGGGATATTTGAAACTTACATTTTCTAATGAGAGTTCAAAATTAGCAGGAATTTGTTTATGATTGCTTTGTGGAAGAGATTCTTTGTGCAAAATATCTTGCACTCTTTGTAAAGCATTGCGAGCCATGGTTGATTGTTGACTAAGACACAAAATTTTATTCATCATCAAACTATAAATTGGGGTAAAAAAACATAAAAAAGGAAATTTAATAATAATTCCTGTGGAGATGTAGTATTTAGAAATAAAAAAACTCCACAAAAACATAAAAAAATAGGCGTACTTGCTAAAAATGTTTGATATAAACACATGGGCGTTCTATAAAACTTAGTATAATTAATTGCAGTGTTTTTAAAGTCTTCAATAAATTTATAAAATCTTTTGAATGAAAATATACTTTGCCCAAAACTTTTTATAACCGAAATGCCTCGTACAAATTCTACAGTCTTATTATTCATATTGTCTAAACTACTTTGATAGGTTGTAATGCAATCGTCATAGCCCTTACCGGTCATGTATATTTGTGCAGTTGTTGCAAGAAATAAAGAGATTAAACTTGCCAAGCCTAATTGCCAATCAACAAAAAAAATGACTACCATTACTACTATAGGCGTAGTCAATGCTCCTACAATATCCGGAAGTTGATGGGCAAGATAAGCCTCGGTTGTAGTTGCACTATCGTCAATAATTCTGAATAATTTACCACTACCGGTGTTTTTGAAAAATCCAATGGGTAGTCGCATAATATGCTGCATTGTGATTTTTCTCATATTTTTAGCTATGCGAAAGGCAGCAAAATGTGTGCATAAAAGAGCTACAAAATAAATAAGTATAGAAGCAATTGAAAACAAAAACGCCATATAAACGTAATATATTATACTATCCGTCATTTCTATTGCCGGATATATATTAAAAACCTCTTTTACCCCCAACCATAAATATAAAATCGGTATAAGTAATAATATTGCACTAATGGACGATAAAAGCATACCGCATATAGTTAAATATTTATAATTTCCAGCAAAGGAAAAAAGTTCACATAAAAGATATTTTTTTGGCTTAGTCATGGATATTTTCTCAGTATAGTATTTTAAGTTGACAACACTATTGTCAACTTTTTAAAGGCACACTTGCTCCGGCACTTAACAGTGCAATAAAATTGCACTTATGCCTA
>CAYJHF010000176.1:0-3867 GCA_964369905.1 uncultured Mailhella sp.
GATTTCATTAAGTGCCATAACACAATTACCATCAAAGGACACATGATAGCCTTGTTCCTTATTTAGAACGGTGCGAGCATACTTATCCGTATAAAAGGAATTTAGCACCCCGTCTATGTCAAGAAAAATAATGTTCATCTGATTTTTCCTTATTTTCATAGTTTTTAAATTGATAAATCACTCCAAAAGTTCCAAAGGCACATCGCCGATTAGTTTAGTTTTATTTATAAGGGTTTGCTCGTTTAAAATATCCTTGATTGGTGTATTTATATTAGCTCTTTTTAGGAATAAAATGGTTTTATATTGCAGTGGAGCTACGCATATGGCAAAATCTTTTTTGGTTTCAGCATTTTTGCAAGCTTTCCATTGTGTTTCGATATTTTCAATAATATTAGTGTATTTGTCTAAAATATATTGATATAGTTTAGTGTCTTCCGGAAAGAGGACTAAATATTCATGTTGTTCATTTTTGAATATCAACTCAATAGCATTGCTGATTTTTCTTTGTGGGCTGGCACAAAGATAGGAATAATAAAAGTAAGACATTTGTTTTAATTTTATTCTACGTCTTGATCCTCTTTCAATGCAAACAAAGCCCTCGTCCAGTTCATTTAATTTTTCAAGTTTTTCCATGACTTCTTGGTAGGAATTCACCTCAAACATTTGCAGAGAAGAAAACCTATTTCTTTTTGCCTCGGCTAAAATTTCAAATTCTAGCAAATATCTTTCTTGCTCACTGCCTGAATATTCTTTGAGCTCTCCTTGTTCCTTGTGTATTTTATCAAGAAATCTTATCTCTTGCTTTTGGTATAGTGTAACAATTCTATTTTGTGGGCCGATTAGCTCAAATAAATAGGTATATTCTTTGCTGTCATGTGGTAAGGAATTAAAATAAGCTTGAAATTCCTCTTCTGTCTCAAATTTAGCAGATTGCAAAAACATTGTTTTAAAACTTATGTTATTATGCTTACCGGCCACACCTTCAGCAAAAGCTTTGCCTTTTGTTCCAACGCACCATTTTTCATTGTCGTGATAAACTTGAATTAATGTGCCATCAGCTTTTTCTTGAACAAGGGCATTTTCAAAATTAAAATCCAGATTATCTGCATTTTCTTCACCATAGATATAAAATCTTCCAAAAGGTCTTGATAAAATGCTTTTAAAATCTTTAGAAAGAATTAAACCTCTACATTCATTTACTATATTGTTATTTCTTGGTGAGGAAATCTGATTGTATAGCAAAAGAATACGGTCATCATATTCTTTGACAATTATATTATAAGGCTCTGTACTTATGGCATTAATTGCCAATTCGTATGAATTATATGACAAAAGGAATTTTTGAGTTTCTAATTCCATTTTACACCTCTAAATTTTAATGACTTTTTCTTGAATTATCCAAGTATTTAGATTGATTGCATGAGAATAATTTAAGCATTTCCATGCACAATCGGCTTTTTTGCCCTTATCGCTATAGTGGTAATGCCCGAAAAACCATTGCTTTGGACAATATGTTTGCAATATCTCCTCAAGATAATGGCGTGATGGTTCAAATAATTTTTCCGGACGATAAAATATTACATGACGGCCAAGTTCAAAGGAAAGTGGGGCGGCGTGGGAAATTACCCAATCAATATTGCTATTTGGCGGTGGAAGCCTTAACATATCTTGATCATCAATTCCTTCTTGCTCCCACCACGTCTCATTGGGTGTTCGCCTTGACTTGTCCGCACTTTCTGCACCGCCAGCAAAGAGAATATTTGTTCCGTCAAGTAAGGTTAATACTGAACTAAATGTGGCAAAATAAACATAGGGAGCGACTTCCGGAAAAACATTGTTGGGATTATCTTTTTCCAGCTTATCCAAAACATCATGATTTTCATGATTGCCGTCCGCAAAATAAATCTTCACATGGCCATCTTTTAGGAAATCAACCTTATTTTTAATGGGCAAAGTGCCAATATCTTCTGGAATCCAAATTCCAAAATCACCGCACTGCAAAATAATCACCTCGACATCTTGGCTATTCTCTTCCAGTTTAGCAATTTGTTTGAGAAAAACCCTGCCTTGTCTAATTTTCTTATTGATATATTGATTTAAAATATCCCACCTGCCATGCACATCACCGGCTATATAAATTATTTGAGTGGCCATATTGCTTCCTTATGATTTTGGTTAATTATCTAATTATTCCCTACCTATATCATGGTGATCAAAAACTTCTCCATTGGGATTTATTTGTGCCCATTCAATAATTTTTTCTATGGAAACTGGAAAATAATTATTGGCATCAACTCCAACATCAAAGCGGTAAACACCTCCAATGGTATTTTTGATATTGTAATCCTCTTTTGCGTGGATATGCCCATGCAAATGAATGGAACCTTGCATACGATTATTCCATGAAAGGTAAGGATAATGTGAAAGACAAAACATAGTCCCTTTATAGTGTAATTCATAATAATCCTTAATCCATTCAAAAAGGCTTTGATCTAACTTTTCCTTGTTATGGAATAGGTCGTGGTTCCCTCGCACAAGATATTTTTTACCTTTTAGCTTAGGGACAAGCTCATTCACACAAGTAATACCCTTAAGGGTTACATCGCCCAAAATGTAAATTGTGTCGTCCTTCCGAACTAGGGAATTCCAATTGGCAATTAACACATTGTTCATCTCCATGTAGCCGGAAAAAGGCCGATCGCAATATTTGATCACATTATTGTGAGAAAAATGTAAATCTGATGTAAAATATATCATAAATTTTCCTTCTTTCTAAAAAAATGAAATACCCCGTTCCTCTTTTTCCTCTGTCGAGAAAGATAGATTATACTTGCTAGAACAGGCTTGGCAACATGGCAAAAATATAGGGCTTTTCTCCATGCTTTCTTTAATATTTGCACCGCAATAAATGCAAGTAATCATGGTTTCTTCCAAGAGGAAATCTAAAGTTTTTCCGGCTGTATAATGTGTGTCTCGATCAGCGTCATCAACATCAACAACAATTGACACTTCCAATGCTCTATTTCTCACTTTAAAACCGCTAATTTGAATGGGAAAGTTTAAATCCTTAAAGGCAGTTAATGCTTTATAAACCATGTCTTGCCAGCCAGGATAAACTACAATTTCCCTATCATTTTGTGCAAAAAATTCAGCAAAATCCCTTTTTAGTTTAGTTGAAAAGTTATTGCCCTTTTTGTGAGTTGTCTTTGTATTTGTTGACCCCTTGCCGTGCTGAGCACCTTTTAATTTTCTCATTTTTTCCAAAAGTTCTTCCCTCCTAGAATGATTAGCATCATTATTTTCTGTTTTATTATCACTAGGATAAACCTTGTTTAGCTCTTCAAATAGTTCCTTTAATTCTTGTTTATCAGCCTTTTTCCTTCTGGGGTTTTCCTTAAGTGCAGTATTATTTAATAATTCCTTAGTTTCAGCATAGGATTTTTCAAAATATTCTAGGCTGTGTTTGTGAGTACGCTCTTCGCTAATATATTGAACCACAAAGGCCTGACTTGGCAAAAGTGTATTTAATACAACATCATCTGCGTAACGACTGACCACATTTTGAGTATGGGGATCGTCCGTGTGAAAAATAATTTTATTGTTACAATTGCTGACAAAGGAATCAACACTGGTGGCACTCTTTGCCCGAGCGGCCAGACTTGAACAAGATTGAGTGGAAGCCAAAAATCGCACGCCAAACTCTCTGGCCTGTGAGATAAAATTCATGTCTGAATATTTATTACCGCTTAAATCGACAATATCTTGAAACTCGTCCAAACAAATAAAGGAAGGGTGCTTTTGAGCCTCTAAAACTCCAAGGCTATAAATACTTTTATAATATTTTTCCACCAAGGTTCTGGCCAAACT
>CAYJHF010000177.1:0-3851 GCA_964369905.1 uncultured Mailhella sp.
TTTAATAAAAAACTTTTTATTTATAGATAGTTATTATATTTTTCAACATCGACTAATTATAAAACAAATATGCACAAAAATATTAGTCACCTAGTTTTGGCATATTAAGAACTTCCTTAGTTGTTACAAGGGTAGCAAAAGCGTTTAAAATATCAATGGCATGATTTTTCATGTCTTGTTCTTCGTAATTTTCTGTGCTTTTAGCACAAGTTGCGTCTTTGACAAAGTAAAAATCAAATCCTCTGTGATGTGCGTCCACTAAGGTTGAAAGGCAACACATGGTGCAACCGTAGCCAGCCAAAATAATATTTTCATGGCGATACTTATCTATTAAGGCAGTAAATTCCGGCGCTGAAAAGCAGGAAAAGTTTGACTTTGCGATATTATATTCACCTTCAATTGGTTCAAAGCCCTCAATATATTCGGAAAACTCTCCGTCTCTGGCAAAAAATTCTTCATTTTGCTCATGGTGAATGTGCACTATTTTCCATGAGTTTTCACGGGCAAAGGCTAAAAGCTTTCTACAATTATCCAAAGATTCTTGTATGGTTTTTAAGTAAAAGGCACGTCCCTCGGTTATATATTCTTTTTGAATATCACTAAGTACAAGTACAGGCATTTCGTCCTCCGATGTTGATTTATACGACTAATCTAACATATTATATTATAGATGTAAAGAGAGTTTGAGTGTTCTAATATTGATTTGAAAGCTTGCACAATAAGTTGTGCAGAGCTTTCAATAACTAAATTTTCTAAGTTGTTTGCAAGAGTTTTTCCCCAGACAATAAAAAATATTATTCCAAGTTTTTGCTCAATCAATTTCTTTTTCAGCTTGTCCCAGAAGTAATCTTTGATGATTATGTATAATTTCAGGGATAAGCTCAGGGCGTGCCAATGAAGTTGTGTCGCCAATGGCATCATATTCAGAGGCAGCAATTTTCCTTAAAATTCTGCGTAGAATTTTGCCTGAAAGGGTTTTGGGCAATTCTGTAACAAATTGAATTTGATCGGGGCTGGCCAAAGCTCCAATTTTTTTACGCACCCAATCCCGCAGTTCTTTTCTTAATGTTTCTGTCCAGTCAACATTTTCCACTAAGGCCACATAAGCATAGATGGCTTCACCCTTAATTTCATGGGGCATGGGCACAACGGCGGCTTCGCCTACCACTGTGTGTGCCACAAGTACAGATTCAACTTCAGCTGTGCTCAATCTATGTCCTGAAACATTGATTGAATCGTCAATACGTCCCATAATAAAATAAAAACCTTGCTCGTCAACCCTTGCTCCGTCACCTGACCAATAAACTCCCTTAAATCTCTCAAAATAGGTTTTAAATTTTTCAGGATTTTTGTATACATCAATCATAAGCCCCGGCCAAGCTTGTTTTATGCAAAGATGTCCGCCATCTGAAACATTATCAGCATCTTCATTACCATCACCTGTCTTGATTGTTGCAAAAATACCAGGCAAAGGCTGAGTTACAGAACCTGGTTTTAATTGTGTTGCATAAGGCAGGGGAGAGAGCATAATGCCACCTGTTTCCGTTTGCCACCATGTGTCCACAATGGGCAATTCACCCTTACCTATATTTTCATGGTACCACATCCATGCTTCAGGGTTCATAGGCTCTCCGACTGAACCAAGTATGCGCAATGAAGAAAGATCATATCGTGTTGTCCACTCAACTCCTTGACGCATTAAAGAACGAACCACAGTCGGTGCTGTATAAAAAATATTTACTCGGAATTTTTCAATTATTTTCCAAAATCTGTCAGGTCTTGGCCAAGTTGGCGTTCCTTCAAACATAATAGTGGTTGCTCCAAGCGAGAGAGGACCATAAACTAAATAAGTGTGTCCTGTAATCCAGCCACAGTCAGCAGTGCACCAATACACATCAGAATCTTTCATGTCAAAGACCCATTGAGTTGTGTGTGCTGCATAAGCTAAATAGCCACCGGTTGAGTGAACAACTCCGGTTGGTTTGCCTGTGCTGCCGGAAGTGTGTAGAATAAATAGTGGATCGGTTGCTTCCATGGATTCGCATGGAAAATCTGCATCAAGGTTGAAATCGTTTAAAAGGTCTTCCCACCAAATGTCACGTCCTTTTAGCATTGGTATATCTTGATTTCCTCGATTGACTACAATAACCTTATCAACACTTGGGCATTGATTTAATACTCTATCAAGGTTTGATTTTAATGGTTTTGGCTCACCTCCGCGCATTACACAATCTGCTGTAACAACAAGTTTTGCTTCGCAGTCATAAATACGTCCTTGCACTCCGCCATCTGCATAGCCTGTGAAAATTGCTGTATGAATTGCTCCAATCCTAGCACAGGCTAGCATGGCCACAACCAATTCAGGAATCATTGGCAAATAAAGGGCAACTCTATCACCTTTTTTTACTCCTAAGGCGGACATGGCAGCCGCAAAACGACATACATCAGTATAAAGCATTTGATAAGTATAGGCTCTAACCTCAGTTTCTAGTTCTCCCTGCCAAATAAGAGCGGCCTTATTTCTTCTAGCTGTAATAATATGTCTATCCACACAGTTATAAGCGGCATTTAATCTTCCACCCTCAAACCAAGCAACTTTAGGAATGGAAAAATCAGTGCTTTGCACTACGTCCCAAGGCTTGTACCAATGCAATAAAGCCCTTGCTCTTTCTGCCCAAAACTCATCACTATTTTCAGTAGCGTGTTCTTGAATAGTAGCCAATTCTCTTCTGTTGCGTATGCGAGCAATGTCTTTACCATGGCGTGGGGGCAAGTATGTACGTTCCTCTTGCAAAAGGCTTTTCATTTTATTTTCAGACATATTTTTCCTCCATCCTTAATGTGTTAAAAAGATAAGAATCTAAAAAAGTATATTTTATAGATTTTTCAGGGATTTTATTAAAAACTGCATACAAAAATTTTGTAAGAGCGTATAATATAATAAATTATGACTTGGTGAAACTGTAAGCAGATTAAGAGAAAACATTAAACTTATTAATCGCTTTTTAACAAAGATTGGAAAAAATGTCAAATGGATAAAAAATCTAATAATTGAAAGCTCTGTACAATAAATTGTGCAGAACTTTCAATTCACCATGCAAAAATAAAGCGTTTAGGGCATTGAGATGATTATTTTTCATTGAAAATGCCCTAAGTTTGTAAAAAAGAGTTATTGTTAATTTCTATAAGAACCTTTTAAGGTGTAGTGAGCTAAAATATGCCCGTCCATTTTTTTATAAAGATCATTGTATAAGAAGCCATTTTCTAAATCAAGCATTGTATCAAGAGCATATACATGAATTTCATAAATGTGCGGTGCATCAGGTGGTGCCATTCCGCCGTAGAATGATGATAACTCTTTGCTTTGATTGCCACCTTGCATACTCATCCAGCTATTTAGTCCTTGCACAAAATCTGTGGCTGTTTGACTTTCATTTTCCTTGATTTCATCTCTGGTTATATTGGCAGCAGTCCAATGTATCCAAGAAAATCCTCCGCTAACTGGAAATGCGTCCTTGTCTTCCAAAACAATTACATAGGATTTAGTTTCTTTTGGGGCATTTTCAATTTTAATGGGTAATGAATAGGTCGGCATACCATGCGCATTAAATTGTGTGCCGTGTTTTCCATATTTATCTTCAATAATTCCATTTACTATTCCTGAACTTGTTACTAACATTTGATCCTCCATATTTAGTTTACGCTGAAAAAGTCAATTTTTGACTTTTTCAGAAAAGCACGTTGCCTCCAAGTGCCACGTTGTGGACGCCACAAGTGAATTGTGGCTCACTTTACGGCACGCAAAGCTGACGCTTTAGCTTACAGCTTTGTTTAGCCTCTGCTGAAAATTC
>CAYJHF010000178.1:0-633 GCA_964369905.1 uncultured Mailhella sp.
GGCTTCGGCTGAAACCATTCTCCATTCTTCCATGAAAATTCTAGGCGGAACATAATCAATTATTTTTTTTGCACTTTGTACAATTGCAATCCAAGTGTTTGCTTCAATTGGCACTTCATAATTTGCTGCCATTCTAATAGCTTTAATGGCAAATGAATAGTCACGTTGCAATATAAAAAGTGGAACTCCGGTCAATTTTATATGTCCTTCGCCAAGGTTACAAAAAACTTTTTCAGATTCTAAAAAAGAAGATTTACCTGTTATAGCTTCATAAGCATCGAAATTAAATTTCTGTAAATCATCTAACATTCTTCTGGTTACACGGTTAATACAAAGTTCAGGTGGAGTACAAGTATTAATGTTAGAATCATAAAATCTATAGGTGGTTTTAGTTTCTTCGTCAAATAATATGGCAATTTCACTGGGGTTTGGGCTTGTTTCAAGAGTTGGAAATAATTTTAATAAAGTTTCAAAATCTGTAGCACAAGCAATTGATATTTCATTAATATTGGTATTTTCTCTAATTTCATGTTGTAAATTTGGACCTATGACATAAGCATCAAAACCATTACGCATAATGGTTTTACACACATTTCTAGCATTTTTTACTGGCATAATTCTATCCTTATTGAG
>CAYJHF010000178.1:643-3727 GCA_964369905.1 uncultured Mailhella sp.
TATTGAGAAAAATAATCATAATCTTAAATCGTTAAAAAAATCATAGCAAATTATTTTATAAATGTAAATTCAAAGATTAAATTTTTCAAACCTATATAATATAATTTAAAAAATCTGTTAAATTAGATAGTTGAGTTGGAGAAAGCTTGTATTGACGCTAAAAAAAAATTCCTTGACACACTTATTAATAATGATTACTATTAGACCTGTAATTAAATATTTTTCGATTTTATAAGTATTACTTCTCTTTCTCATCTTTCCATTGTTTTTATTTTCATTGTTTTTTTATTAATTTAAAATATGGAGGATTTTTATGGCTAAGGAAAAAAAGCTAACTCATGTTAATGGAGCACCTGTTGCAAATAATCAAAACTCTTTAACAGCAGGTTCTAAAGGTCCACTTTTGATGCAAGATGTCTGGTTTATGGAAAAATTAGCACATTTTGATCGTGAAGTTATTCCTGAAAGAAGAATGCACGCCAAGGGTTCTGGGGCTTACGGACATTTTACGGTAACCCATGATATTTCAAAATACAGCAAAGCCAAACTGTTTTCAGAAGTTGGCAAAAAAACCGATGTTTTTGTGCGTTTTTCAACAGTTGCTGGCGAACGTGGAGCAGCTGATGCTGAACGTGATATTCGTGGTTTTGCAATTAAGTTCTATACTGAAGAAGGCAACTGGGATATGGTTGGAAACAATACACCTGTTTTCTTCTTAAGAGACCCTCTAAAATTTCCAGATCTAAACCATGCCGTTAAGCGTGACCCACGCACAAATATGCGCAGTGCTCAAAATAACTGGGATTTCTGGACAGGACTGCCTGAAGCATTACACCAAGTAACCGTTGTAATGAGTGATAGAGGTATTCCTTATTCTTATCGCCATATGCACGGTTTTGGTAGCCATACTTATAGCTTTATCAGCCCTGATAATAAACGTTATTGGGTAAAATTCCATTTTGAAACCCAACAAGGCATTAAAAACCTAAGCGACCAAGAAGCCGCTGAGATTGTTGCCAATGACCGCGAAAGTTTCCAGAAGGATTTATTGGAAAGTATTGATAAGGGTGATTATCCAAAATGGACTTTATTTGTGCAAATTATGGAAGAAGAACAAGCCGATAAACTTGGCTATCACCCCTTTGATTTAACAAAAGTATGGTATAATAGTGATGTGCCAAGGATTGAAGTTGGTGTGCTTGAGCTAAATCGTAATCCTGATAATTATTTTGCCGAAGTTGAACAAGCAGCTTTTAATCCAAGTAATGTTGTGCCTGGCATAAGCTTCTCACCTGATAAAATGCTTCAGGGTAGGCTTTTTTCCTATGGAGATGCACAGCGCTATCGCTTAGGCGTAAATCATCACTTAATTCCAGTTAATTCTCCACGTTGCCCTGTGAATAGCTATCACAGAGATGGATTTATGAGAGTTGATGGTAATTTTGGTAGCACAATTGCCTATGAACCAAATACCAAGGGTGAATGGCAAGAACAGAGAGATTTCTCTGAACCTCCACTAAAAATTGATGGGGCTGCCGATCGTTATGAATATCCATGTGATGAAGCAGATTATTTTGAACAGCCAGGCAAACTTTTTAGACTTATGAATGCTGAGCAAAAAGAAGCTTTATTTGGTAATACAGCCAGAGCCATGGGCGGGGTGACTGACAATGTGAAAAACCGCCATATTTTCCATTGCTATAAGGCAGATCCAGATTATGGAGCTGGTATTGCAAAGGCACTTGGCATGGATTTACAAGCTGCCATTAGTTGCAGTTGTAAGGCAAAATGTGATTGTTAATGGAGTGAAACTAAATCTTTAATTACTTTTTAAATAAAGTTATACTTTAGAGCAATTGTAATACATATTGCAATTGCTCTATTTTTTGGCATTTTTTGAAAATAAGACAACTTATTGTATATATGATTTTAATAGACTTTTTGCTGGAGCTGAACATTTAATGTGTAATAGAACCTAAAAATCATTTAATCAAATTTCAATGGGCATTGCTGTTTGGCTAAGATAAAAAAATAACATATTGAAATAACATATTCTTACTGCAAGAAAATTTTGCCAAAATAAGTTTGGGTTTAAAATAATAGGGTATTTAGTTTTTAAATTTTATCTTAGAAAGTTTTTTTATAAAAGCACATCTTCCCAATCACATAAAAATACAAATATTTTTATGTGATTGAGCTAAATTTTTTTGGAAAGGTTTTCCCAAAAAGTTATCCGAACAGTAGTTTTCAGTGGGAAGCCTCTGCAAAGAACATTCTGGTTTTTTCACTTATCTTAATTTTAAAAAAGAATTTTGCAAAAAAGTTAAGCAAAGTTCTTAATGGAGGATTATTTATGAAGTTTACACGTAGAGATTTTATGAAGTCAGCATCTGCTGTAGCAGTTGCCTCAGCAGTTGGATTACAGTTTACAAATACAGCAAAAGCTAGTGGTCATATGAAAGCAATGACGGGGGAAGCATTTTCAATGGATTTAATTACTCTTCCTTATGCCAGAGAAGGATTAGCACCATATATCTCAGGTGAAACCCTAGATTATCACCACGGCAAACACTTGGCAGCTTATGTTAATAACGTTAAAAACATGGTAGCCAAAAATCAAGATTTGGGCGGTAAATCCTTAGCTGAGCTTATTATGCTTTCTTATAATGACCCAAAACTCCAAGGCCTATTTAACAATGCCGGACAGATTTATAATCATAATGAATTTTTCCTTGCCATGGCCAATAGAAAAGATGGAAAACCAGGCCCAATGGCTTTAAAAAAGATTAATGAAAGCTTTGGTTCTTTTGATAAATTTAAACAAGACTTTGTAGCTGCAGGCGGGAGTTTATTCGGTTCTGGCTGGGCATGGCTTGTTATGAACGATGATCACAAATTGGAAATTAAAAAATACACCAATGCCAATAACCCAATTACTGATAAGTTAACCGGAATTTTAGTCTGTGATGTTTGGGAGCATGCCTACTATATTGACTATAGAAATAAACGTGCTGATTTCTTAAAAAACTTTATAAATAATTTAGTAAACTGGGATTATGTTGAAGCTAAATTTGCCTAGAATGT
>CAYJHF010000179.1:0-3703 GCA_964369905.1 uncultured Mailhella sp.
AAGTTTTGGAAAAGGGGGTTCGGGGGAAATAACCTTTTTCAAAAGGTTTTTCCCCCGAAAGAATATAAATTAGATTGACGTGTAGATGGAGTAGTATTAATATGGTCCACGTTGAAAAAGTCAATTTTTGAGTTTTTCTACAAAGGCACGTTGTCTTCAAGTGCCACGTTGTGAATGCCACAAGTGAATTAATATTAGATTTTTTCACAACTGATATCCAACTTATAGTTTGACATAAGACATGAAAAAAGATATTTTGAGCATAGATTGTTTTACATAGCATTTAAAATAATTCTTCTTTAGTTTAGTTATAATTTTGTACTATTGCATGATATTGAGAGGGTTTTAAATGGGTTCTAGAACAAAAATAGTTTTCCGAAAAATTCATTCCACACTATTATTGCATCTTGCTGTTTTAGTGTTTTTCTTTTTTGCAATACAAAGCTTTTATGTAACCAATAATGCTTATGCATCACAGCCCATTGCTTTCACAGAGGAAGAAAAATTATTTATTCATAATTCTAAACCCATAAGTGTTTCTTATGATGCTTTTTGGCCACCTTTTGAAGAATATGATTTGGAGACTAAAACCATTGAAGGCATAAATTATGAAATTCTTATGCTTATCTCTAAGCTTAGCGGACTTAAATTTAATTTTATAAATGGACTTAGTTATGGTGAGGCTTTAAAAAATTTAAGCCTTGGCAAAACAGATATGCACCTTAGCTATGACACAAATCCGGAGAAGGCTGAGGAATTAAATGCTGTTTTGTCGGACACTTTTCTGTCAACCCCCATAGCTATGATTGGGAAACATTACCAAATTGCAAATGATAGTATATTTGCTGTTTCAAGTTTACACCCTCTAATCATAAAGTTTGTAAAAGAGACATTTCCAGATCACACATTACTTGAGTTTGATGATATTAATTTGGCTTACCAAGCTGTGCAAGATAACCTTGCTGACTTTACCTTTGAAAATGTCTATGCCGCCAGAACTGCCATTTCCGAGGGACAATTTCCATACTTACACATAGTCAATATATTACCCTTATACGACAGTTTTTCATTTATTTTTAATAAGAATGTAGACCAACGCTTGGTTTCTGTTTTTAACAAAGCCTTAGCACAAATTTCACCTGATCAACTCAGTGCTATTTTATTAAATCACACAACTAAAACAAGCTATCGCTCACAAATTGTATTGTTCTTATCCTTATTTAGTGTAGATCTTTTGATTGGTATTATTGTTTTGTTAATAGCTTTGATTGCCGTACTCTTCATCTATACCAGAAAGCAAAGCTCAATGAGAGAGGCAATGGAAACAAAGCAAAAACAAGTGCAAGATATGCTTGATGCTTTTCCTATGCCAATTTATATTTCCGATCTTGATTCTTATGAGATATTATATTGCAATAAAGCTGTTTACGAATTTTTTGATACAAAAGAAGTTATTTCAAAACTGTGCTACAAGGTTTTTAGAAATGTTGATGCACCATGTGCAAATTGCACCAATCAAATTATTAGAGGTTTGTCAACTCCATACGTTTGGAATCGCTATGATGATGTTTTAAACAAACATTTACAGCTTGTGGATTCTTGTATTTCTTGGGACGATAAAGAAAGTGTACGCTTATCAATGATTACAGATATTACAGAAGTGTTAGAGCTACAAAAAGGAAAACTTGAAGGAGAACGTAATACTATTATTACTGAAAACTTACCATTATGTATTACATTTTGGAATAAAGCTGGTGATATTATTGACTGT
The DNA here is from genome assembly GCA_964369905.1 of uncultured Mailhella sp. Taxonomy (GTDB): domain Bacteria; phylum Desulfobacterota; class Desulfovibrionia; order Desulfovibrionales; family Desulfovibrionaceae; genus Taurinivorans. Next base: position 1,772 of record CAYJHF010000179.1, read on the forward strand.
AATCAAGAAGTATTACGTATTTTCAAGTTTAAAACAAAACAAGAATATATGGAAAAGTTCAGCCTTGTTTCTCCAGTCTATCAGCCTGATGGTAGAAACTCTGTAGAAGCAGTAGCTCAAAATCATATAAAAGTTCTTGAAGATGGCTACTATCGCTTTGAATGGCTACACAATACCACAGACGGTGAACTTATTCCTTCAGAAATTGTTCTTGTACGCTCTAAATTAGGTGGTGAAGATATAGTAATTTCCTATATTATTGACTTGAGAGAAGTCAAGAAGGCTCAAGAATTACTAAAAGAAGCAGAACTTCGCAATACAATTATGCTTGATTCTATGCCCATGGGAGTTAATTTCTGGGACGACTCAAATAATCTTATATATACCAATCTTGAATCTGCAATTTTATTTGGTTTTAAAACTAAGGAAGACTTTATACAAAACTTTCATAAAATACACCCTAAGTTTCAACCAGACGGAAGACTATCTGCTGAGGTTGTCCAGCAACAATTGGTTGATGGCTATGTTCATGGAAAAAGCAAGTCCACCATGCTTTGCTTAAATATTCATACGGGTGAAGAAATACCTGTTGAAATATTTATGGTGCGCACTTCTTATCAAGACAAAAATGGACTAATCATCTACTTTAGAGACTTACGTGAACAAAGAGCTATGTTAAATGAAATTGCTAAAAATGAACAAGAATTACGCAAAGCCAAGGAGATTGCAGAGCAAAGCACCAAGGCTAAGGGTGAGTTTTTAGCCAATATGAGCCACGAAATTCGTACTCCCATGAACGGTATATTAGGAATTTTAAACTTACTAAAACAAACATCACTGGACGACTTACAAAAAGATTATGTTAGGAAGACCATTATTTCAGCCGATAACCTTATGCGTATTATTAATGATATTCTTGATTTTTCAAAAATTGAAGCCGGAAAGTTAGAAATGGAAGAATTTCCTTTCAACCTACAAGATATTTGTCAAGATGTTGAAGACTTATATGGGCCAAATTGCGCTGAAAAGGGATTGAAACTAGAAATATATCCTGGTGAACATCCCGACATATTTATTATTGGCGATGCTCTGCGTTTAAAACAAGTTATCTTCAACTTGATAAGCAATGCCATTAAGTTTACAAATGAAGGCGTAGTTTCTTTAAAAATAAAGACTTCACAACAAAATGAGCAAGAGCTTTTTTGCCAATTTGCAGTAAGCGATACAGGAATTGGCTTAACTGAAGAGCAAACTAAAAAACTGTTTTCTGCCTTTACTCAGGCAGACAATACAGTCACTCGTAAATATGGTGGAACAGGACTTGGACTGGCCATTTCCAAAGATATAATTACCATGATGAATGGAAAAATCTGGGTAGAAAGTGAATTTGGTAAAGGCTCTACTTTCCTATGCACAGCTAGATTTGCTATAGATCAAAGTTCTTCCAAAAATAAAGATCAAAATCAAGAAGTTGGTTTGGATAGCCAAAATAATTTTGTAAAAACTGGCCATATCCTTTTAGTTGAAGACAATGATATAAATCAACTAGTTGCACAAAAATTATTGGAAGCAGCAAATTTTACGGTGGAAATTGCCAAAAATGGACAAGAAGCTGTTGAGATGGTTACAAAAAATCATTATGATGCGGTGCTTATGGATATTCAAATGCCCATTATGGACGGCTATACAGCCACCCAAAATATTAGAGCTGATGAAAAAAATGCTAACCTACCGATTATTGCCATGTCAGCCAATGCCATGAAGGGTGATAAGGAGCAAAGCATTGCCACAGGAATGAATGATCACCTTACCAAACCCATTAATACACAAGCCCTCTATAAAATATTAAACTTTTGGATTGCAAAACAACAAAAGCAATAGAACATAATTAGTTCACGCTGAAAAACACAATTTTTGTATTTTTCAGAAAGG
>CAYJHF010000180.1:0-3690 GCA_964369905.1 uncultured Mailhella sp.
ACCCCCTTGCCTGAGGTTAGAGATCCATCTATTTTGGGGGCATTTAATTTGCGCTCTCAAATTATTCCATTGATTGACTTAGCTACTTGGTTAGGTAAAGAACACCCAGCTGATAATCTTGATTATAAAGTTATTGTGACTGAATTTAACAATACTATTAACGGATTTCAAGTTTCAGGGCTAAATCGCATTCATATGGTGAGTTGGGGAGATGTTGATCCGCCAAGCACACATTTATCAGCTTTTTCCAATAATTGTATTTCCGGTGTTGTTCGCCTTGAAGGCAGAATTATTTTTATTTTAGACCTTGAAAAAATTGTTACTGGATTAAACCCAAGTCTAGCTTTGCGCCTTGACGATGATTTTGAACCGGAAACAGATGAAATTCATAAAATTCTTGTGGTAGATGATTCTAATATTGTGAGAGATATTTTAAAGAAATTACTAGAAAAAGCAAACTTTGAAGTGGAATTAGCTAATAATGGGCTTGAGGCTTGGGAAAGAATTTTGGAATATAAAAAATATGCTTATGATAATAATAAACCTATTTCTGAATACGTAAAGGCTGTAATTACAGATATTGAAATGCCAGCCATGGACGGAACTACTTTATGCAAAAATATTAAAGATGATAGTGCATTAAAAGAATTACCTGTAATTTTATTCTCCTCCCTTGTTACAGATAAATTACTTCATAAAGGGCAAAGTGTGGGAGCAGACGAACAAATTAATAAACCTGATGTTACAAGTTTAGCTCAAAAAACTCACGAACTTATTCAATCAACCGTTTACCCAACATTAACACGATAAAGGTGATATGATGAAAATTCTTGTGCTTGGAGTTGGTAATATTTTATATAGAGATGAAGCTGTCGGAGTAAAAACTGTAATGGCTCTTGAAGCAGCTTATAACTTTCCTGAAAATGTAACCTTAGTTGACGGTGGAACCCTTGGTTTTGGACTAATGGATACTTTAATGAGCTATGACCTAGTAATTATAGTTGATGCTGTCAAAGGAGGTTATGAACCTGGAACTTTATACCGCTTAGTTGGCGATGATTTACGAAAAAGCAGGGGATTTACGGATTCCATGCACCAAACTGACTTAGTTGACACTCTAATAGCCTGCGAACTTACAGGCAAAAGGCCTGATTGTATTGTTTATGGTATTGAACCACTTGACTATACAACTCTTGACGTAGAACTAAGCCCAGTTATTGCTGAAAAAGTTCCTGCACTTATGGAAAAGGTATTGGAAGAGTTAAGCAAACAAAATATAGAATATACAAAGAAATAATATTTAGGAGATTATATGCCTATTATTACAGCGCCATCAGGTCCTTTAGATGCAAATAGCCATCTTTACCACAATGGTAAAGACGCAATTATTATAGACCCCCTTGACGAGATAGAAGAAATTAAAAGTTTTCTAAGTAGCAATAACCTAACTTTACAAGCAATTTTACTAACTCATTTACACTTTGACCATGCTTACGGCTGTGCTGATGCACAAAAAGCATATAATTTACCCGTCTATGTGGGTAAAGAAGACATAAAAATTGCTGATGAGCTTCTATCATCGGTTAGATTTGGAATGCCCAAAGTTCCCACCTTTAAAATGGAAGAATTAGAAGAGGGAACTCAACAGTTTGGTTCCATTACTTGTCAAGTTTTACATTGCCCCGGACATTCACCAGGCTCCTTGGTTTATTACATTCAAGAAGAAAAAGCTGTCTTTACAGGCGATGTGCTTTTTTATCGCTCCATTGGCAGAAGTGATTTGCCAGGCGGTAATTTTAAAATACTGGAAAAAAGCATACAAGACAAAATATATTCTCTACCTGATGAAACCACTGTTTACTGTGGCCACGGCCCCGAAACAAGTGTGGGAGATGAAAAAAGACAAAATGCTTTTGTGCAAGCAAAAATTTTATGAAAAACATCATAATTTGCGCCAGTCCTCGCCATGATGGCAATAGTGATTTTGTAGCAAATTTAATTACAAAAAAATTAGAGGATAGTGAAATAATTAAACTATCCTCTAAAAATAATGAAATACATAATATTCAAGCTTGTATTTCTTGCGGATATTGTACACATAATATTAGCCAATGTTCGTTAAATTACCCAAATATTGATCAAGCAGGCAAAATATTTAATAAACTATTTGTAGCTCAGCAAATTTATTTTGTCAGCCCCATTTATTTTTATCATTTACCATCTCAGCTAAAAGCTTTAATGGATAGAACACAAGCTTGGTTCAATACACCATACAATTTAAAGCCTTTAAAAAACAAGTCGGCTAAGATTATTTTACTTGGAGCAAGGCCTCAAGGGGATAACCTTTTTAAAGGTGCAATTTTGACTTTTAAATATTTCTTTGAAGCCCTAGGGCTTGATAATCTAGACCCACTTTGTTTATACGGGCTTGATAAAAAAAACGATTTGAAAAATAATGACAAATTAATACAAGAAATTATAAAATATATTGGCTAAAATTTATGAACTATTTCAAAAATATTCTGAATTTTAAAGAAAACTTATTTAATCTATTAGCCGAAAAACGTTGTGTAAGCTGTAATAGGCCATTTATTCCAACAAAAGATTATAAGCATGAATTTTTATCAGATTTAGAAATACTAACCAAACATTCTGTATTAACAAATAAAAATATTAAAATTATAGAAAATTTTTCGCAATTTATTCAAAAAAATTTATGTCTTGACTGCGCTAAAAAATTTAGAATTAAAGCAGAAAATTTCTGCCATTTATGCGGAGATAATTTTAACGCAAAACATTTAAATATTAATATTTGCGGTGCTTGCATAGCCAAAAAACCACCTTGGGACAATTTTTACCACATCACCAGCTATGAAGTTCTATTTCGTGAACTCATAATCAGAGCAAAGTTTAATAACAGCAATGTAGCTCTAAAATTCTTTGGCTCTTTATTGGCACATTTTTGGCTTATTCAGCATTACATTATTTTACAAGAACAAAATAAAGAACCTGAATTACTAATTCCAGTTCCTTTACATAAAAAACGCCTCAAAGAAAGAGGCTATAATCAATGCACAGAAATGGGGAAATATTTTATTTTGGAATTAGAGAAACATTACTATAACACAAAAATAAAACTCAACTTAAACACTCTTACCCGCTACAAATATAAACCACCGCAAAGTCTTCTAAAATATAGGCTAAGAATGATAAATACAAAAAATATATTTAAATCAACTCAAATACAAGGTAAGCATATTTTATTGCTAGATGATGTGGCAACCACAAACTCCACCCTAATAGAAGCTGCCATTTGCCTAAAAAATGCCGGAGCTAAACAAATTGACGTGCTAATTATTGCTAAAGCTTAGTTTTTTATTTTATTGTTTTTTTATTTTATTGGGGGCTTTGCCCCCAACTCGATTTTAGCACATCTTTTTGGGGGCTTTGCCCGCAATCCCCCTGCAAAGGGAGTGACTCCCTTTACAATCCCCACTGATTTTTTCAAACATTGTTTGAAAAAATAGTTCTAAATGTTAAATTTACTTTTTCTTACAAACAAAGTTGGAAAAAAAGCTCAAATAAAAAGTTTTGGAAAAGGGGGTTTGAGGGAAAAAATACAAATTCTTTGGGGCAAAAAATATATAAAAGTTTCGCAAGGAAAGGGGGAGAGCTCGAGAGGGGGAAAAA
>CAYJHF010000181.1:0-3641 GCA_964369905.1 uncultured Mailhella sp.
TTCACCTGTAATGGTTGCATCGGCATTATTTTTTACGGCAAAATAATATGTAGTGCCGTCAATTTCAATGCTAAAGGTTTCTTCTCCACTTTCAACTTGTTCAATATTTTTATAATAGGTGGAGGGACTTGTTGTACTATCAACAGCAGAATCTTGCTTGGTGACATAGTCTACAAAAAAATCTGCAAAATTATTAAAGGTGGCTTGCTTGCCCACGACATCGGGATCATAATCCCTAGCCTTTAATTTAATTCCATAATAGGTGGTAGTTGTGCCATCAGTTCTGGAAAAAGTGGTATAATAATCTGCCGAATTAAGAGCAGTAGGGCTTTGCTCTATGATATAAGCGGAGGAAATATCAAGAGCGTTAATAAAGGCTGCCCATGAAGGTGCGTCAAAACCATTTGGCGGAGAAATGCTTGATAAATCAGCCTTAATTGCATCTTGAATACTCTTTATATCCAAGGTGGGAGTTGGCGGATTTGTTGTAAAATCAATGGCGTAGGACGCACTTACCCCGCCAAGAACCAAAGCTCCGGCAAGAGCTAAACTGCCAAAGGTGTTTAATAAATTACATTTTTTTAGAACTGCACGATAACGATTAATTAAGTTTCCTATGGCATTCTTGGATTGCATAATAGCTCCTACATTTTTTTATAAGGTTTTTAAGCAGTTTCAAAAAAAATTTAAAATGCTCTAATAAAAAAACGCTTAAATATTTGATAATTTAGATTATATAATCTTAGTTCATTAATTTTAAAAGAGACGCAATATCTATACAGTTAACACTAATAAAATCATTTTCTTATAACTACAATTTTTTATTGCTTGGAATTTGTCTAAAACTCATTCTAGGGTATAGCATAAACCTCTTTTTTTTTAAAAAAATTTTTCTAATTTTATTGGAAAAAATAACACAAAATCTTTTATCTTGTCAATGAGTTAATAGTTAGTTGAAAATTTATGATAATTATGGCTCAATTCATTAATCCACACTAAAAAATCAATTTTTGACTTTTTTAGAAAAGCACATTACCTCCAAGTGCCACCTTGTGATGCCACAAATAAATTGAGGTTCACTTTACGGCACGCAAAGCTGACGAAAATACTCTAGCTTTGACTAGCCTCTGTTTCAATATTTTTTAATTCAAAACCTGCAAGAAAATTCATAATTCTGCACAATTATTTTTTATAACAAAGTTTCTCGTGAAAAATAAAAAAAATCTGCAAGAAATAAGCTTGAAACAAGCAATTTTCTCACAGATTTTAACTTTATTTAAATAAAAAAAATTTTATTTATGGATAGTTATTATATTTTTCAGCATCGACTAAATTAAGCGTCCTGCATTGTTTCTGCTATTTGAATTTCACGCAAGTTTACACCTTGTGGAAGTTCATAAGCAAATTTAATGGTTTTTGCTACATCATCAGCTGTTATACCGTTTAATCCACCGCAAGCATCACGCCAAGCTGCATAACCTTTTTTTATCTCATCACTGGTTGTATGGCTTAAAAGTTCAGTATCCACAGCACCGGGGCAAATTCTAATAACTCTAACATTATAAGGAGCAAGTTCACCTCGTGCAACTTCACTCATTCCAACAACACCATATTTTGTAGCACAATAAGCGGCGTGATTAGGAAAAGCTTTTACGCCTGCTAAAGAAGCAAGGTTAATAATAGTTCCACATTTTTGTTCTTTCATACCTGGTGTAACAATTTTCATACCATTCATCATGCCTATGAGGTTAACATCAATCATGCGTTGCCACTCTTGTGGATCTTGAGTATCAAGACTTCCAAGCAACATATTTCCGGCACTGTTAACAATCAAATCTGTTTTACCATAAATTGCTTCTGCCTTGCGAACTGCTGTTTCAAAAGCTTGTAAATCGGCCACGTCTACTTTTTCGCAAATGGTATTTTCAAGTTTAAGCTCTTCAAGCCTTTCAAGTCTTCTTGCAATTAATAAAAGTGGATAACCATCTTTATTAAACTGTAAAGCTAAAGCACGTCCAAAACCTGAACTTGCACCGGTGATAACAACTAATTTTTTCATAAATTCTCCAAAATAAAATAAATTGACTAAAGTCATTTTTTAAATATACAACTTAGAGTGCACTCTAAGTCAAGAGAAAATTTTAAATATTTTTGGAGAACATTTTAATGAAAACATATTCCATCGGTGAAGTGGCAAAACTTTGTTCTGTTACAACCCACACCATACGTTATTATGAAAAAGAAAACCTGATAAAAATTGCCAGAAAAGACAATGGAATTAGAGTTTTTTCCGATAATGATATAGAATTATTAAATATAATTGCCTGCCTAAAAAGTACAGGTATGGGTATAAACGACATAAAAGATTATTTTAATCTCTGTAATGAAAAAAATATAGAAAAAGCAAGCTTTCAAATGCGTAAAGAATTATTTTGCAAACAACGTGAAAAACTTGTTGAGCAGATAGAGTTATTGAATAAACACCTTGCAACTGCAGAATATAAAATATGGTATTATGCTAATATTGAAAAACTCGGAGATGAAAACGACCCATTAAACTGTTTAAAAATGCGTGAACTTTATGAAAAAAGATAAAAATTTTGCTATGACAAAAATTTTAATTCAACGTATTGCAGTTATTTTTGCTGCGCGCAAATGGTTTTGCCATAGCTTTAAATGTTTTTGCTCTTGATTAGTTATTTCTAAGGGCATTAGCTCTATATGTATATTACTAAAACCGAGCTTTAAAAGTAGTTTTTCTAAAATATCCTTTTCCATGGCATTACTTAGACAAGCACAATAGAGGTTTAGGTCTGTTTTTAAATTATTTGGAATAGGTTTTAACGTAAGAATATCGAAAAAGGCAATTCTACCGCCATTTTTTAATAGTCGGCTAACTTCTAAATAAACTTTTTCTTGATTAGGCGACAAATTAATTACACAATTAGAAATAATTAGATCAACACATTGATTTTCCAAAGGGATATTTTCAATTTTTGACTCTATAAATTCAAGATTATTTAGGCCTAATTTTTTGGCTTGATTTCTTGCTTTTGCAAGCATTTCGGGTAAAATATCAATTCCGATTACTTTTCCATTTTTCCCAACGGCCTTGGCAGCCAAAATACAATCATCACCACAGCCACAGCCTAAATCTAAAACTATTTCTCCAAGTGTAAAATTAGCAATTTTTAAAATATCTCCACAGCCAAAACTATAAGTTTGATTTTTTGTTTCGTTGCATGAACAATATTTTGGTTCCACATAGCCAAAATCTTTTAAAAGTAATAAATTGCGATATTTTTGCTTAATTTCTTCGTAAATATGCTCATTATTTTGTGACATAGCTTGCATTACTCCATTATGGGACATTCAAAATAAGAAATTTTATCAAAACCATCGACAAAATTAATAATATTTAAGCAAGCGTAATCTTGGATAATTACAGAAATATTTCTTAAGGCAATTTGACTATAATAAGCTAAAATAACTCTATTTACTGCCTGATGCCCCACAATTAAAATTTGCTTATCGCTAGGGCAACTTTGCACCAGCTCAAAAAATTGGGGTAAAACCCTATTCTGTAGCTGATTAAAATTCTCACCCTCCGGTGGAGCAATATTTTCCGGATTTTCACCCCT
>CAYJHF010000182.1:0-3625 GCA_964369905.1 uncultured Mailhella sp.
TCCCATGCTTATTTCTTGCAAATTTTTTAGTGTTATTTGGTAAAAATATTCTTTGTTAACAGATAGTTATTATTTTCAGCATCGACTACAATATTTGTTGGGCAAAGTTGTTTTTCCATGTTGTTTTGTAACATATAATCAAGGCCAAGCTTTTGCATAATTATTAGGGCTTCAAGGATCTTTTGCCCCCTGTCATCTGTTAAAAAGTATTCAACTTTTAATGGATAGCCGGAAAATTGATTTTTCTCCACAAAACCATAGTCTATTAGCTCTTTTAAGTGCTGTAAAAGCATTTTTTGAGTAATTCCATTTATTTCTTTTTCAAGCTGGGATAGGGACGTTTTCCCATCTCGCAAACGCCAAATAATAATTGGTTTCCACTTTCCTTTAATCATGTCATGGGTAAGTTCTAAAGGGCAAGTAAAATTTTTTCTGATTTTCATGGTAATTTCCTCAACTTAATGCTTTAATAATTATTGTATTTTGGAAAATTTTTTAAAAATAACTGCGTAATATGAAATTAGGCGACATTAAACAATATGTCAACTTTGCAAAAAGTATAAATCTTACACTTTTTAAGCTTGACAGTGTTAGATATATTTACTTTAATTTATCTGCATAATTAATTTAGTTTTAAGGAAAAATCATGTTGCTTTCAATATTTTCCTATTGTGTTTTGGGGATATTTGCCGGTGTACTAGCCGGTATGCTCGGTGTGGGCGGAGGTTTAGTTATTGTTCCCATGCTTGTAATTGCTTTTACTCTCCAAGGTTTTCCCCCTGAAAATATTATGCACTTGGCCCTTGGCACATCATTGGCCAGCATTATTTTTACTGCAATTGTTAGCTCACTGTCCCATCATAAACGCAAGGGAGTAGATTGGGATATTGTAAAGAAAATATGCCTAGGCATATTGATAGGTACTTATATTGGAAGCTTCATCGCTTCAGAAATTTCAGCTCAAATACTGAAATTGTTTTTTGCAGTCTTTCTATTTTATGTAACTTACCAAATGCTATTTGGGAAAGCTCCAAAAGCCTCAAGAACAATTCCTAAATTTTTTGGACTTAGCATAGCAGGGCTTGGTATAGGGTTTATTTCCAGCCTTGTTGGAATTGGTGGCGGAACACTTTCTGTTCCCTTTATGGTTTGGCATAATGTGGAAATGAAAAAAGCCATTGGAACCTCTTCTGCCATAGGATTTCCCATAGCCATTTCCGGAGCTTTAGGATATTTTATTAATGGTTTATCAGTGGTTGGACTACCTGAATATTCAGCAGGTTATATATATTTACCTGCCCTTATATCCATTGTGATTTTTAGTATGCTAAGTGCTCCTTTAGGAGTTCGCTTAACTCATGCCTTACCTGTGGCAAAAATAAAAAAATGTTTTGCAGTTTTACTGGTTATTGTAGCAATAAAAATGCTTTTCGACTCTTTTTAAGTAAAATCTGATTTAATAAGTATTTCCTTAAAATAAACAAAACCCCATTAGCAATATTAAGGTGAGGGAAAAATGTTCAAAAAAAAAATTCTGCTTGTAAATGTATTACTTATCCTTTGTTTAGTGTTTTTTCATAAGGCTTATGCACAGGAAAAAGTTATAAAAACGGCTTGGCTTGGTGAATATGAAACTTTTATAATCTGGAATGCCATGGAGCATGGCTTGGATAAGCAACTTGATTATGAAATTGAATTATTGTCCTTTAATTCCGGCAAAGAAATTATTGATGATAAAAAAAACACTGATTGGAAAATTGCCGGACTAAGTGCCATTCCTATCTTGCCTAGTGTACTCAGTAACAAAGTGAGTATTATAGCAATTGCCAGTGATGAGGCGAATTCTAATATTATTTATGCTCCGGAGGATAGCGAGATATTTAGTTCAAAACCAAAAAAATCATCGCTTAAAAATGTTTTTGGTTCTCCTGAAACATTAAAAAGTAAACATTTACTCTCCACAAAAGGAACTTCAGCCCATTATACTTTGTTTTCATGGCTAAAATCTCTTGGCATTGATCCCAACCAAATGAATATACAATATATGAACCAAAGAGTTCAACTTGGAGTAATGAAAAAAGATTTTGCTGATGTTTATAGTTTATGGTTTCCAAGCACATTGGAAGCAGAAAAATATGGATTGAAAAAACTTGCTTCTGCCAAGGATATTCAGTTAGCTTTGCCAATTCTTTTAGTGGCCGATAAAAGTTTTATTGAAGAAGAACCTGAACAGGTAAAAAGCTTTCTTAAATTTTATTTTCAGGCTGTTGATCTGATAAAAAGTCAACCGCCAGAGCTTCTTGTGCCAAGTTACATAAGATTTATTAAGGAGTGGAAAGGAATAAGCATTAATGCAAAGGAAGCCTTGCTTAGTATACAAAATCACCATGTTTTTGCTTTGCAAGAGCAAGAAAAAATGTTTGAGCCAAAAGGGCAATTGTTAAAATGGATTAACAGCATAGTAGAATTTTACAGTGCAACAGGGCTCATAAAAGTTGACGAAACAATACCGACTTCTTTAACAATAGAAAATAATATCTTAAAATCATTACTAGAGCATGAGGAAAATCAAGACTAGTAAAGCATTATAAATCACGCTGAAAAAGTCAATTTTTATATTTTTCAGTATGAACTACTTTACCATGTGAATCTAATTTGGGGGCTTTGCCCCCAAACCCCCAGCAAAGGGAGTGAGGTAAATTACATTCTCAAGTGCAAACCCCGTGGATTTTTTCAAACTTTGTTTGAAAAAATAGTTTTAAGTTAGCAAAAAAGCTTCAATAAAAAGTTTTGGAAAAAGGGGTTCGGGGGAAATAACCTTTTTCCCCCGAAAGAATATAAATTAGATTGAGGTGACTACTTTACAGGTCTAGTTCCAAAAATATCACTACCAACCCTTACAATTGTAGCTCCTTCTTCAATGGCTGCTACAAAGTCTGTGCTCATGCCCATGGAGAGATGTGGTATTTTTACTTGAAATTCCTGTTCTAATTTTTCTTTTAGTTTACGCATTTGCACAAAGAATGGGCGAGTGATGTTTTCATCTTCGTGGTAAGGTGGTAAGCACATCAATCCTTGTAATTTTATTTTATCGACCATCAATACTTTTTCCAAGAACTTTGCACAATCCTCCGGAAGTAGCCCTGATTTTTGCTCTTCTTGCCCAATATTTACTTGCAATAAAACGTTTTGTACAGTGTTTTTGGGCAGGCGCTTTTCAAGTTCAGCTAAAAATGATGGGCTTGACAAAGTGTGAATAAGTGTAAATTTGCCAATGATTTCTTTTGTTTTCTTACTTTGAACAGGACCGATGGCATGCCAGTTTAGCTCAGGTATTTGGGTAATTTTACCAAGGGCTTCTTGAATATAGTTTTCCCCAAAATCTTTTTGTCCATAGGAGGCAATTTCTTTTATGGCTTCAATGGAATGAAGTTTTGAAACCGCAACCAAAGTAACTTCACTCTCAGGACGTGAAGCGCTTTGACAGGCTTTGGCAACTTTATCTTTTACTCTGTGGTAATTGTCATACAAATTATTCATAATAAAAAGCCTTTGGGTAGTAAATTTTATATTAGTCGGTGCTGAAAATAATAATAACTATCTGTTAGCAAAGAATATTTTTACT
>CAYJHF010000183.1:0-3578 GCA_964369905.1 uncultured Mailhella sp.
AACAGCTCCTGCACCAATAACAACTATTTCTGAAGTTTCTTTTTTATTCATAAAAATTTCTTATCTACTATAGCGTAGGAGGATTTAACAATTATTTTTGAGCTATAATGAGCTAAAAAAATTCTATTCGCAAGGATTTTGAGCGAAAATAGCATCAACGGCCGCTTTGGCTTCGGCACTTATGGGGCCACGAGGACGGCGAAGATATGTTTTACCCTTACCTTGTAATTCTAGCATATATTTTACCACCTGCCAAAGCTCACCACTTTCTTCTTCAAGGCGTAAAAAAGGTAAGGCTTGAGTAATAAGACTGCGAGCAGAAGCAAAGTCGTGTTTATTAACAATTAAGTCATAAAGTGCGACAGACATTAAAGGAGCTACATTTCCATAAACACAAACCCATGCTTTTGCACCCATAACAAAGCTTTCATAAGCTAGGGATTCACAACCGCAAAAAACAGTGAGTTTATCACCGTGATCGTCAACTGTGCGAGTAAGCTTTGTAATATCGCCTGTGGATTCTTTAATCATGCTGACATTGCGTAAACCAACTAAACGATCTAAGGTTTCGGCAGAAATCTCAACACCTGAGCTGCCGGGATTATTATACAACATAATCGGAATATCAATTTGAGAATCAATATAAGCATAGAAGTTATAAATTTCATCTTGACTTAAATGCAAGCCTGGAGCGGGTAAAATCATAACTCCTGAAGCTCCTACAGATTTAGCGTGCTTGCTGATTTCAATGGAAATATCAATATTTTGGGAAACAGCACCAACTATAACAGGAACACGGCCTGCCACTGCTTCCATAAAAAATTCAAGATATTTTTTTCTTTCATCAATTGTTAAGGAAGAAAATTCACCCGTTGCTCCAAGAGGTATTAAACCGTGCACACCCGAACTAATTAAATAATCAATATGTTTTTTGGTATATTCTAAATCAATACTACCATTTTCTTTAAATGGGGTAATAGTTACAACATAAATCCCTTTAACTTCCGCCATACAATCCTCACTTTTTTAAATAAATTTCTCTACATTAAGAACTCTGCACAATGCATTGTGTAAAGCTTTCAACCTACACAAACGTTCCAAAAAAACTATATACAATATTTTGTGCTAACAAATAGTTATTGCATTTTTCAGCATCGACTAATTATAAGCAAATTTTATGCCACAAAGATTATTTATTTTAGAAACACTATGCTATGAATTAATTATTTAATTGCTTACCATAATAAAGAAAATTCTAAGGTTAAAAGTGTAGCAAATTGCTACAAAAAGGTGTATATATGAGTAATATGTCCTGTTTTGCTACACTAACTTTCTGAGTGAAATTGCTTTATTTTTCTGTGTAAAGTGCTGCGTGCAACTCCAAGCTGTTTGGCTGCCTTGCTTATATTACCATTATGTTGATTTAGAGTACGAAGAATTATATCTTGCATATTTTCTTGCATGGTTGAACTTTTATCTTGTATTTGTCTAATTTTGTTAAGTTTTGCATTAGGATTATTAACTATATGCGCAGGAAGGTGTTTTTGTAAAATAATACCATTTTCCGAAAGCAATAAAGCTCTTTCACAAACATTTTCCAATTCTCTAATATTTCCTGGCCAATTATAATTATAAAGACTTTCAAGAGCATCATCGGTAATATTTTGAAAAGAATGACTTGTTTCAACACCTTGGCGATGTAAAAATAGATTTGCCAGTAAGGAAATATCATCTTTACGCTCTCGCAAAGGGGGAATATTAATTTCAATCACATTAAGTCTAAAAAATAAATCCTCACGAAATTGACCTGCGCTAACCTCATCTTTTAGATTTTTATTAGTTGCTGCAATAATTCTTGCATTAATGGGAGTTGGTTTGCTATCTCCAATACGCACAATTTCCATTTGTTGCAAAACACGCAAAAGTTTTGCTTGCATTTCTAAAGGTAGGCTATTAATTTCATCAAGAAAGAGTGTGCCGTTGGTGGCAAGTTCTATTTTGCCTATCATACCATTGCGCCTTGCGCCGGTAAAAGCACCTCCAACATAACCAAATAGCTCAGATTCTATGAGATCACGAGGAATGGCTGCACAAGAAATGGCCACAAAAGGCCCTTTATAGGAAGAACTTTCATTATGAATAGATTGGGCAAAAAGCTCCTTACCTGTTCCACTTTCACCAAAAAGTAAAATACGGTGGCTTGACTTAGCAGCCCTAGTAGCAAGCGTGATTTGCTCCTTGAGATTTTTATTTTCTCCCTTAATATCAGCGAAAGAATATTTTGCATAATTTCCACTTACATGACGTGTTAATTCAAGTAGTTCTGTGTGCTTGCTCAAGAAAATGGTCATACCACATAAATCGGAGTTTTTTGTGCTAATAGGTAAAAATCTACAAATAAAATTGCGTGCACCATGATTTGATATAACCTCAAGTTCAACTGTTTCTGTTTTGCCAGTTTTTAAAAGCTTTTGCGCCCTAGCACAATCAGTCTTACTAAATAAATCCTTTAAAGTTTTATCTATCAAATCTGAAGAAAAACCAAAATAATTTATAGCTTGCCTATTGGCATGAGTTATTTTCCCTAAATTATTTACCGTGATTACAAGCTCAGGCAAGGCATTATGAACGGACTCCAATACTGCATTTAGTCTTTTTTCATTTTCTAATAAAATAAGCTCCCTTAGTTGTGAGCTTATGCCATCTGCACAAGATTGTGCAAGTAATGGAATGTGATTGTCTTGATAAGAAAACTCACTTGATAAAGCAAGGGAAGCTATAACATTTTCGTTGAAATCAAAAATAGGGGCTGCCGCACAGCTCCAATTATGCCAAAACTTATTATAATGTTCTGCCCCTTGAACACAAACAAGACGCTTTTCAATCATAGCTAAAGTTAAAGCCGAAGCTCCAATTGATTGAATACTGCGATCAGCCCCCACAACATTATATTGAAGATTAGCTTGCTTTAAAAGCTCATCATCTCCTACAACAGCAAGAAGATAGCCTGAACGGACGGTAAATGTTGCAATATATCCGGTATTTCTGATGGAAGCTGCCAACAATTTTAGCATGGGTTCAGCTGCATGCAATAAAAGGCTATTTTCTTCACGCAGAGCTTCTAATTGTTTTGTGCTGAGTATAGTCGGCGTTTGAACTTTTAAGGGATCAATTTTGTATTTTTTGCTTAATTTCCAACCATTAATAATATATGAAGGCACATCATGCTTGCCAAGAGGCTCACCATTTATAAATTTTTTCCAAATGTTTAGAGTCATTTTCTGTCTATTTATAAGAGTTGCCAATGCTGTTTTCATAAAAACCTCTGCAAAATTTTTTGTGCCTAGGTTTTAGAGCATTTATAAAATTTTCAATCAAGAAGTGCTCTGTATAAAAACCAAATTGCAGCATAATGCTACACTATTAACTAAGAAGTAATCAAGCAGTTTTTTAACTAGTTCACGCTGAAAAAGTCAATTTTTGACTTTTCAGTAAAGGCACGCTGTCTCCAAATGCCACGTTATGGACGCCACAAGTAAATTGTGGCTCACTTTACGGCACGCAAAGTTGACGCCTTT
>CAYJHF010000184.1:0-3522 GCA_964369905.1 uncultured Mailhella sp.
GAGGCAACGTGCCTTTGTAGAAAAAGTCAAAAATTGACTTTTTCAGCGTGAACTATTATAATTTTGAAAATTGTATGTATAGTGTTGTAATAGAGAAAATAGGAGAACTACAAATGCAAAATAAATCAAGCATTGGATTTTTAAACAAACAATATAAAAATCTATTAATTAAATGTCTTATGGCGGTAATTATTGCCATGTCATTTGCTGGCAATGTCAAAGCGGTTGATGTATCAACTTATGATGAATTGAAAATAGCAGGAGAAAGTCCTGATACATCAACAACTATTAATATTACAGGCAATATTGACAGCTGGACAAATCCAATTGACGTTACAACAAGTAAAAATATCAATGGCAATAATAACACTCTTGATGGCGGTAGTACTTCTCAAGGATTTAATATCACAGCTGGTACGCACAGTTTCGTAAACATAAAAATGCTAAATTTTGCCGATGAAGATATGAAAATTAGTAATAATGCTTCCGTTGAAATTAGTGGAACATCAGAATTTCAAAACATTACAAATTTATCTAACTTAACTATTGGTGGCACTAATGTTATCATTGATACACTAAAAGCTGTAACTAATGCTTCAGGATCTCTTACCTTAAAAGAAAACGCAGAAGCTTCAATTAATACATTAAGCGACCAAGCTATTTCTCTTGGTAATAATTCAAAACTAAATATTGCAAATTCTACATCTCTTAGCACAATGCAAGGAACAGGACTTTTAACTATTGGTACTGGTTCTGACGGTAAAGGCTTAATTGTTCAGGAAAACGCATCAGATATTATAAGTGGTTCTTTATTTGCAGATACACTCACCTTGCAAACTGGCTCTTCAGCAAATTTTACAAATATTCAAACAAACCTAATTACAATAGATGGAGAACTAAAAGATGATGTAAGTCGTTTATCTGCTACTTCTTTATTAACAACAACTAACGCAACAAAAGGGATTAACCTTGATCTTTCTGTTGCTATTGCGAACATGGTAACAGGTTTGGATGGAGTCCCCAAGGAATACTATGTTTATAACCAAGCTGATGTCGATTGGGATATGTTTAACTTTACTGATGCTTCAAAGGTTGCAATTAATAGTCATGTGGTTTTAGGAAATGATATATTACTTACTACAAATGGGGATAATTTAACATTAACCATTCAGGAATCAACTGACCGTCTGTGGAAAGTATCTGAAAATTTTGCTAAATCACCGTCAGTTAACAATGATTTAAGTGTATTAAAACCCATTTATGATGAAGCTGACGGAAAGATGGTCTCTTATGATATTTTAGACACAGTTGATAAAGTTTATGTGGATAATGATTTTACCATTGACCTTTCACACCTTACTTTAGATCCATCTGACGAAATGGGATTACTTATTCAGAATTTAACTGGTGATGCAGGCAAAACCATGACCATTCTTGGTGCTGGCGCGGATCAAAGTTTAGTATCATTACGTAATATTCAAGACTCTTTTGCAAAAAATACTTTAAACCTTGAAAATGTTACTGTAAGCTCACAAGCTTTTGGTTTAGGAACTGTTTTAGAATTAGACACGCTGAATTTAACCAATTCAATTTTTAATGTTCTTCCCTATAGAATACGTGCAAATTCTGATGCTGAAACAGGTACAACCATTAAACGAATAAATTCAGATAATAACAGTAAAATCACTGGCACTATAAGCATCAATGGTGCTGGCGGTATTTATCATGGTACTTATGATGATGCAGTCATTAATGCCATGGATGGAGCAAATCAAACCTTTAAAGCAGGTGAAGGTTTAACACTTAAAGGAGATGGGGGCTATTTGACACTTATAGAGCAAATGGGCGCCAAGATTGATGGCATTGATACAACCGGAGCGAACTTAATTTTTTCTTATGAGGGATCAACTAATGCAAATGCCGCTCTTAATTTAATTGACGCCTCAAGTCTTGATGGTGGTTCTTTAATTTTTTATTTAAATGCCGCTTTAATTGAACAAGGTATTGCTCAAACTCTTTTAACAGGTAGTACACTTACTCTTGATAATACTAAAATTTATGTTGACGCTAGCTTTGTTGATCCAACAAAAAAAGAAATTGATACCTATAATCTTAATAGAAACGATGTTGTACTTGCCGTTTTACACGACAACGTAACAGCAAACAATACTAGTGTTGTTTTGGGTGATTTCTTACTCAGCCGTTATTTTGTTGATCCAGAACTTGTTGCAGGCAAAATTACTGCTGATTTAAAAATGGACAACTTTAATAATATTGTACAGTCACTAGGTATTGCTGCATCAACTTTAAAAGCTTACCAAGCCACATTAAAAGCCATCACAATGCAGTTAAATTCTTTAAATTCTGAAAAGCCCATCGCAATGGAATTGGATTCTACCAATTCAGATATGCAAGGTATCCCAGCAGGGGAAAGCATGATACATAACGTATCAATGTGGGCAACACCTTTATATAGCTATTCTGTGACAGACGGATTCAAAGGAACAACTTCAAAATCTGATTCACGAACAAATCTAGGGGGGCTTGCCTTAGGAGTTGATAAATTGTTTGCCAATGATTATCGTTTAGGTGTTGCACTGAGCACAGGTTATGGCAATACAAAAGCGAAAAACGTTACAGATTCAGAAAATGATTTTAACTTTTATGGCTTATCTTTCTATGGAGCTAAAGATTTTCAAGATGTTAAAATCACAACTGATATTGGTTTTACATACATTCAAAATGAAATGACAGAAGATTTAAGTGTATTTAACACAGATGATTCAAAAGCTGATGTGGATAGCCATATAATTTCAATAGGCGCAATGGCAGAAAAAACTTTTGACAAAGAAAGCATCAAACTTATACCTTATGTTGGATTGCGTTACACTTATTTATACACAGGTAGTTATGAGCTTAAAAATAGCTCCGGTGTTTTATCAAGTACAAAAAGTGATATACAAAACGTTATGCAAATTCCTGCTGGGTTGAAGCTTGAAAAACAAATGAATACATATAAAAATTGGAGCTTTAAACCAACAGCCAAAGCAGGCATTATTGCTTCATTTGGTGATTTAGAAGCGAAATCAGATTCAAAAATCAAAGGTTTTTCCGGCACACAAACATACAAAATGGATAATATAGATACGATTGCTTTTGACGGTGGTATTGGAATAGAAATGCAAAAAGATAATGTAACAATTGATTTTGATTATACCTTACTTGCTTCTCCGCATGAATATTCACATAGTTTGAGTGCAAATATTAAATGGGAATTTTAAGGTATTTTTGGAAAAGAATTGTCCTAAAATGCCCTAAAGTTATATGAATTAGAACAGGTTCAATCTTTATTGAAACTGCTCTAGGGCATTTCTAAAATATCTCAACTAAGAAATGCTATAAATAATCGATGCTGAAAATAAAACCAAAATTTCTGCAAGAAAGTTGCTTGAAACGAGCAACTTTCTTGCGGTTTTTTTTGTGTGCTATATATTATCAAATTATTCAGTAATGACTATTTTA
>CAYJHF010000185.1:0-3506 GCA_964369905.1 uncultured Mailhella sp.
TTACAAGTAAATCGCACGTTCCGTGCTTATTTCTTGCAAAAGTTTTATCCTTATTTTAATAAAAAACTTTTTACTTATATATAGTTATCACATTTTTCAGCGTGAACTATTTTAAGGAAATTTAGGAAATTGTTTAAAGTTTGGCTGTCTTTTTTCCTTAAAAGCATCACGCCCTTCTTTAGCTTCTTCCGTAGTGTAAAAGAGTAAAGTTGCATCTCCGGCAAATTGTTGCAGTCCGGCAATGCCGTCTGTGTCCGCATTAAATGCTGCCTTTAGGAAGCGTAGAGCCATGGGTGAGTGTTGCAAGATTTCTTTTGCCCACTGCACTGTTTCTTCTTCTAGTTTTTCAAAGGGGACAACTGTATTGACAAGCCCCATTTCAAGGGCTTCTTGTGCTGTGTATTGGCGGCATAAATACCATATTTCACGGGCTTTTTTATGTCCCACAATACGAGCCAAGTAGCCTGAACCATAGCCTGCATCAAAAGAACCCACCTTGGGGCCTGTTTGACCAAACTTGGCATTTTCAGAGGCAATGGACAAATCGCAAACAACGTGGAGAACGTGGCCGCCCCCAATGGCATAACCATTTACCATGGCAATAACAGGTTTTGGGATAATTCTGATTAAATGTTGTAAATCAAGCACATTGAGGCGTGGAATATTGTCATCGCCAACGTAGCCTCCATCACCGCGCACTTTTTGATCTCCGCCTGAACAAAAAGCTTCTTTATCAATTCCTTGACCGTGGTTGGCTCCGGTTAAAATTACCACACCAATGCTTGAGTCTTCCCTTGCATCGGTGAAGGCTTGCATTAATTCCATAATGGTTTTTGGCCTAAAGGCATTGCGAACTTCTGGGCGATTAATAGTTATTTTAGCAATTTCACCATGGGTTTCATAGATTACATCTGTGAAATCATAAGGTTTTTTCTCCCAAGTAATTTTCATTTCTTCTTCCTTTACTTTATGGTTTTTTCTAAAAATTCTTCAATTTTAGTTTGGAAAATTTGGGCTTGTTCTGTGTGAATATTGTGACCTGCTTTTGGCACACAAAATAATTTCACCTGAGAATTTGATTTTGCAAAATCTTGTCCCATTTGTAAATATTTTTTATCTTGTTCTCCTGCCAAATATAAAATTGGCAAGTCTAAACTATTGGCCATTTCTCCCAAATATGGACAAATACCTTGCCCCATACCCCGCAAGCTATTTGCCAAGCCAAGAGTGTTGCAACTTATTCGCCTAGTTTTTATTTTAGCCTTTGTTTCTTCGTCAAGCTTGTTTTGGCTTTTAAAAATGCTTTGACTTGCCCAGTGCTTTTCAAACCACATAATGCCCTTACTTAAAATATTTTCTGCCAAAGCCTCATCTTGGCTTTGCCTTATTTTTCTTTCTTCCTCATTTTTAATTCCAAGCCCTGCACTTTCTAAAATTAGCGCTTGTAGTTCATCTTGATATTTTAGTGCATAGTAAAGAGCTAACCTGCCCCCCATGGAATAGCCTAAAAGAGTATACGGAGGAGTACACAGGGAATTTATTTGCTTATGCAAAGTATTTATTACATTATCAAAAAAATAATATGTAAGTTCTTTTGGAGCAGGGCTATTTCCATGGCCAAAGAAGTCCACTCCAAAAATATTGTAATGTGTCAATGTAAGCTTATCCCATGTGCTTGAGTCTTCGGCAAAACCGTGGAGACAAAAGAGGTTATTTTGTGCTCCTTGTTTTACTTTTAAATTTATATGGAAATTGTGCTCTATACTCATTTTTGTCCATTCACTATATATTTATACTTGTATATTTATTATGAAGTTTGCAACTTTCTTCCATATTTGTTTTTATTTCAATTAAATTAACACCTTGTTTATTTTGTAATTCATAAAAAAGCTCAGTAAATCTTTCAATGGAATTGGCTTCATAATAATTTAAACCATAGAGAGCTTTAAGTCCCGAGAAGTCAAGGCCATGTGAAGTTTTAAAAAGATAATCATAATAATCACAGCCTTTATGGGTTAAGTATTGAAAAATTCCGCCTCCATCATTATTTAATAATATAATTAATAAGTTCAGTCCATGGGTTTTAGCCAATAGTAAGCCATTCATGTCATGCCAAAAAGATAAATCACCACTAATTAAAACTGTGGCTTTTTGCGTAGCCAGCCCAAGGGCGGTTGAAATAGTTCCGTCTATGCCATTAGCTCCCCTATTGCAAAAAATCTTAATGTTTTGCTCCTTGGCCCTCCAAAAATAATCCACATCGCGAATAGTCATACTGTTGGCAAGGCAAAGGTTGGTATTAGGCTTAATATGTTCTTGAAGGGCAGTAATAATGTTGCCCTCAAATAAATTTTCTTCCGCTTTAGAACTATTGATTATTTCTAAAGCTTTAGCCTGCCAGCCTTGCCACAATTCTAAATAGCTTGAATTTGCACTTACTTTGGCAGATTTATTAAATTCTTCCACAAAACCAGTTAGCGAGGTTTGCACAAAGTGATTTGTATTGCCTGCACAGTTGCGATAAATTGCCGAGTCAGCAATTTGATAAATAGAAATGTTTACCTGCTCTTGTATGTAATTTTGCAAACGCTTAGAAACCGGACTTTGCCCAAACAAAAGCATATATTCAGGCTTTAATTCTTTTTTGGCTAAGTCTGACTTCAAAAAAACATCGTAAGCATCAATTATACTTTTAGAGCTATGGCTACGCATTTGAGAAAGAGGATCGGCTAAAATGGGTAGTTTTAACTTTTCTGCCAAAGCTATAAGAGCTTTGCGATCCTCAAGACTATAGTCAGCAGTGCCAGCTCCGCAAACTATCACCCCATTTTTTTCTTCTAAATTCGCAAAATCAAAATCAAGGTTAAACTTTGGAGGAGTAAAGGAAAAACCATGCCCCTTAGCTTTATTAAAAAGTTCTGGTTCAAAGCTTGGTAAAAGTGGCTCTGATAAAGGAATATTTATCTGCACTACTCCCTTTGGCAAGCTTTGACAATTCAAGTAAGCCTTTTGAGCTTGTAATCTGGTATAAGCAAAAGATTTTTCACCACTTACTTGACTAAGCTCCATTTGAAATTTTACATAATTACCAAAAAAATTGTTTTGCTCAATGGTTTGTGGTGCACCAATGCCCTGGGACTCTGGCGGTCTGTCCGCCGTTAATAAAATCAAAGGTATTTGAGAATGCTTAGCCTCAATTACAGCCGGAAAATAATGAGCAAGAGCAGAACCGGAAGTACAAACCAAGGCCACAGGCTTGTTCTGCTCCTTAGCTATGCCAAGGGCAAAAAAAGCTGCACACCTTTCATCTAAATTCATATAAACAGAAAATTTTCCATAAGCACAAAATAAGGTAGAAAGAGGCGTGGAACGAGAACCCGGGCTAAGTACCACGTCCCGAATTCCAAGTTCATACAATTCATCAACTAAAGACGGAATATAATCATTCATAATATTTCCATTTTTTTATTTTTTATTTTTTTGGGGGAGGGAAAACCACAACTTTT
>CAYJHF010000186.1:0-658 GCA_964369905.1 uncultured Mailhella sp.
ATCCAAGACTTGCGGCAAAAGCACGCCCATTCTTATATTGTTTGGCTTCTCCAAGACCCTCTAAAAAACTGGCCGCAATAAGCCCACCCCATCTTGAAAAGAAATGTGTATTTACTTTGTCAGCAACAGATGCTTCACTGGTGCTTGGATCAACGGCATAGGCTTCAATCTGCTGTTCACTGCCGTCAGGCAAAACTGCACGTTCAAACTTGATAACAAGGCGTTTATCAAAGCGAGCAAAAGAACCAATAAACTTGGTTTTGCGATAATCACCTGAAATAACTGTAGCCATAACAGCAGAGCTAACATCGGAATTTATAGCTGTATCTACAATGGCATAAAGCATTGTGCCGGAAGTAAAAGCACTTGTTTGAACATCGCTTTGAGTAGGCATAGTTTGTTCAATTTCTTGAGATTCTATTGGAGCAATAAAAATAATTTCACCTGAACCAATCTGACCATTAAGCTTTTCATCAAGCATAGAAATTGCCTCAGTCATTCTTTTTATTTCCTCTTGGCTAAAGTTAGCCTTTGAAGCAGGTTTTTTGAGCGGAGCTTCATTTTTTACCATTGTAGTTTGTTCATTTTGCTTAGGTGGTTTTGGAGGTGGTGAAGGATTTTCTGGAGCAGGTTTTTGACTTGTCGGAATAGAAAAATA
>CAYJHF010000186.1:668-1360 GCA_964369905.1 uncultured Mailhella sp.
TGCTTCATTGGCCTTAGCATTGTCATGCTTTTCAATCATTTGATTATACTCGGCAGAAGCCTTATCACTGGCCACAGAACCTTGCACCCTCTTGTCAGTAACATTTGAAATATTGGAATTTAATTGGCTGTCATTCTTATTGAAAACACTTAACACAATAAAAGTGATTGCTAAAAATACAATCCCAATCATTCCACCATAAATAATTGCTCTTCGCTTTTTTTCACTGGCATTCATAACTATAGCTCCAAATCAATGGATTGAATTTGACCATCTATAGAAAGCAAAATTCTTGTATTATTGGGATAAATTTCATAACATTTTATATTTCCAGCTCCATTTACTGAGGCTGACCAAGAGGGAAAAAGTAATAAATCCTTGGTGCGAATAAATATTTTATCTTCGTACTTCCACACCTTTAAATTTTCAACTTGCAAAGAAGTTTGAACACGCAAGGCATTATTTGGTGGAACTTGGTCTAAAAAGGCCAACATGACAGAACTTACTGTTTCAGAAATTCTTTCAATGCTTGGAGTAAGAGCATTTGGCCCAGCATGAGCTAATTGCACCAAAACCATTGAGTCCGCCAAACGAGAATTGGCCTTTATATTGTCCGACTGTATAGCCAACACCAAGGGAATGTCTTTTTGCTCAAGAGTTAGCACAATATTTGTAGAAGAATTTGATTTTAA
>CAYJHF010000186.1:1370-2593 GCA_964369905.1 uncultured Mailhella sp.
TTCCGGTTTTAACACCTGAAAAGAGCTTGGAGAGCCATTGGTTAATGAAGTAATTTTCCAAGGACTGCCTGTATTATCGTGAAAAATAATTGCCGTAACTGTGTTTGGAGTCGTATAAATTACCGGAGACTTCTTACCGGGTTCTAAGTTCACTCTAATGGTTCTGGTTTGCAAAGTTGGAATAACAGGCGACAAGGCCTCTTCCTGCTGTTTTGAAAACTCTCTAAAACTCTTTATTTGTTCATCGGATAAAGGCTTTAACATTTCCAAAGATTTTTCAAATAAAAGCTGGGCATCACTTTTGTTTTCTGTATTTTCTGCCCCAATGGCAGGAGCTGAAAACATGAATAAAAAAAGAACTAAAATAAGATATTTCATCAGCTATTCCTTGAAAATTTAAAATTTCTTGGGAAGTCATTTTTCTTAACCAATCTGCAAAGAGAATAATATCCCATAGTTATTGCATTTTCTTCTGTTAGAAATTTGTGTACATCAAGAATTGAATAACCTTCAGTTAGCAATGCAAGGATTTTCTCCTTATTTCTATTGAACTCTGCTAAAACAAGCCCTTGTGGCATTCTGCTTTTTGACATAATTATCACCTATTACTTTGAATTTATAATGTTTTTCAGTCTAAAATATTCGTAGACGGTAAGATTTTGCTTTTCTGTAACTTCCAAAACATTGCCTTGGTTAAATTGCTCTATAAAAACACATTTACTCACAAAACGTTGGAAGGAATTATCTCTAATAAAATATTTTTCAAATTTGCCCCAAGCCTCATCTAGCTTTCTGGCTCTTGCTTGTTCTCTTTCTTTTTCCAGATTTTCTTGTTCAGCACGTCTTTTTCTTTCTTCAAGGTTTTCAAGCTTAGGAAACTGTGTTGCCGGCTTTGGGTTTTGACCGGTTCTTTGCTGTTCTTCTGTCCAATCTTCCCAACGTAGGCCACGCAAAAAGTTGACCATTTGCGGTATATATTGCCCACACTTCTTTTGCCATTGAAAAGTAGAGTAAAAATAGGCAATGCTATTTTTCAAAACCTCCATTGATGGCAATTTATCTTGCCTAACTAGCCTAAACCACATGGATCTTGCAGACTCTTTAGCTTCCTTCTTTGGGTAATAGCTCCAAACCTCTTCAAAACCTTTATTGATTTCTAAAAAATTCCCACCACCTGTTTTTTTGAGTTTTACAGGTTGACTATTATTTTCTTGAGGGGGTTG
>CAYJHF010000186.1:2645-3489 GCA_964369905.1 uncultured Mailhella sp.
TTAAGATTAGTTTCGGGTTCAAAATCTGCACACCCTTGTGCAAAATTTGCACCCTCTGCCGAAAAATTTTTATGCCCATTATTACAACTATTTTTATAGTTATTCATTTGCTTATTTACAGGACAATAAAGGTAAAACACATCTTTAATTCCATTGAAAAATGACTTAATAAATCCATATCTTATTAATTCTTTTATCCAATTTCTTATGGAATTTAACGAACATTTTAATTGTTTGGCCAAAGTCTTTTTTGATGGATAACAAAAACTCTTATCTCTGGCATAATCACATAAAACACCATATAAATATTTGGCTCCAATACAAAGATTTTCGTCTTCTTGAATAAAGTTTGGCACAATAAATCCTCTTGCTTGTTCTTTTGGTGTAAATGCCTGTAATGTTTGCATTGTATTAGTCCTTTTTCGTTCAAAAAAAGCGAAAAAAATAGACCCCAAAGCTTGACATTTTTTGCAAGCTAGGTTAATGTAATTTCATTGTTTTAGTCCTAAAAACAATTAGGAGTAAGAATGAAATTACTCTATAGATAAGCTCATAATTGGCGTTATGAGCTTTTCGCTTTTAATGAGCTTGCAATTTTTCTATAGATTTCCTCTAATAGTAATTTATGAGTGGCTGACTCATCAGTGTGTACCCACCACGGAACACAGACAGAAAACTGTTTCGTCAAATTACAAATCAAGAACCTGCCTATAGACAGCAAAATTCTAAAATTTGGGTGCAAAAAAGCACGCTATTTTATAAAGTAAAATAGACGAAACCAATTTCAATTAAATGAAGAGGATTTTTTTATTTGATAAAAAAGGAAGAATAGAATTAAAAACAT
>CAYJHF010000187.1:0-3478 GCA_964369905.1 uncultured Mailhella sp.
TTAGACCAAGTCGTACAGTTTTAGTTTACTAAGCTGGTTGATAAAATATGATTTTTTTATAAAAAGTTAGCAAATACAGAGTGTTCTTACAGACTATCTTTTGCCACCATATTTATTGTTTCCTCAACGGCATAAGCCCCATTGCCATATTCTGCAATCTCATCAGCTGTAAAATAATTATCTAGTTTAAAATGCCTTTCTATTTCAAATCCACATTTTTTGTATGTTCTTATAGCTTGTAAATTTTTAATCCATGGACGCATAATAAATGTATTAATTCCATATTTTGTATGAATATAATTTTTCATCATAGAGACAACACGTGTGCCTAAGCCTCTTCCCATATATTTTTTTGAAACAAACCAAATATGAAATTCTACATTTTTAATATATGCCTTGTGTAAGGTGTGATAAAAAATTCCTATAATTTCATCATTATATTCAATTAATAAATATTTGTTCATACTTTCTTTTTCATCAAAAAACTCTGCTTCTTCATCTCGTATGTCTTCCCATTTAAAGTCATCAGGGTTTTCAAACATAGAAAGTATAATTTGACTGTCTACAACACTCAAGTCGTATATCAATCTTCGGTCATTCTCTTGTGCATACATCATATTGATTTCGTTATCTGAAACACATATTTTTCTTTTCATTTTAAATCTCTTTGAATTATAATGTATCTATCCATAATTGTAATATTTGTTTTGGTGTCATGATTTTACCTTTATCAAAAGCAAGCTAGTTCTACACATTGCGCAATTCATATTCCAAGTCAACAATGCCATTATATGCTTTTGTAGATTTAAGTTTGAGTTTTGTTTCAAAATTTATTTTATCAAATAATTTTATGCCATTGCCAAGAATTGTTGGGATAATTGAGATAGTGAACATATCCGCTAAGGAAAGTTCTATTACTTGATTTATAATTGATGCTCCGCCACAAATCCATATATTCTTTCCCTTTTCTGCTTTTAACCGCTGTATAAGAGCATCTAATGCTTCGGTAGTAAAAATGCGTTCACCATGAATATTTTCATTGCTTGAATGATTGACTATGTATGTTTTTTTACCTTCATACACCCACTTATCAGGCGAAAGTTCTTCAACTATTTGCTTATACGTTGTATTTCCTAGAATGATAGTGTCAACACTTTCGATAAAACTTGGGTAAGAACCGGCATTGTCCTTATCGCTTCCATCACCCTCAAGAAAACTTACACCGCCATTACTGTCTGCCAAATAGCCGTCTAAACTCATTGCTACATAGATGTGAATTTTTCTCATGGCACTCCTCTGGTAATTTAATAGAATAAAAATAAATCAACAATTCTTTATTTACTTATTCAGCTTTAATTTTAATATAGGAAAGTTATTGCCTTGGTCATCAAGCTCACTTCTATCATATTGAGAAAATCCCATTGCATTGTAAAACTCCACTGCATTAGGATTTTGCTCGTTCACATCAACATATTCAACATTAAATTCATCAATAGCTTGAGTAAGCAGTTTTCTGCCAAACCCCTTTTTCATAAAAGGAGTATCTAAGAACAGCATTTCAAGTTTATTACCATCAATCCCCATAAATCCGATGGGTACATTATCGTTATATTCGACAACTAAAGTTTCAATGTGTTCTAAACCCATTTCAACAAATGGAATGAGTTTTGTTATATGGTCTTCACTTAGAAAAAAATGTGTAGCTTTGACACTTCTAAGCCAGATTTCTTTAAGTTCCAATATTAATTCTTTATTTCTATTTTCTTGTTTAATTATCATATTGCTAGTCCAATTGTTGTATAAATAGTCATTATGTAAAATTTACTTGAAAAAAATAAATGAATTTTATGTTCATAGTGTAAGTAATATTATAAATTAAAGTCTATTACATACCTTGATTCAAAATCAAAAAACACAGCATCTGTCAATTTAATTTGTAGAATAATTGTGTTTATGTCATCATAATCACTATGCCCATTATCCCACCATGATGCAAACACTATTTTTAATTTTTCCGCAAGTTCAAGGTTTTGTTCACTATAAATATGCCCTAAGTTACTTACTATTCCATGAGCAGAAAAATAATCATTAGAGCATACACCAACTATCGGATTTTGTTCAATTTGTTTCATTTTTTCAGATTTGGCATCTACAATAGTGTAAAAATTACCATTTTCAAAATAAGCATCTACTATACGCACAGTAGGTCTCTCACCATCTATTGTTGCCAAAGAAAGAAGTGTATCTTTTCCAAAACGCTTATTTAGCATTTCAATATCTTTTTGTAGCTTTTCTTTATTCAATGAATTTTCCTTCTCTTATTTAGAGTTATTGCTTCGACACAATAAGGCAAAGGTTTTCCCCTTTACCGGTGTATAAATTGCCACAAACATCATCAAACTTATCACGAACTTTAAAGCTATTTTTGCACATTTCTGCCGATAAAGACTGTAAATCATACATGGTATTCCAGATTAAATATTCTTTTACCATAATTTCTGAGATAACAATATACTGATTAACCATAATATTGGTACTGTCAGCTTTAGCGTAAGCAATGGAACGCTTTGAGTAATCTATACCTATTACATCATATCCTAAAGAAGATAATTTTTCTGTATACAAACCTGGACCACAACCAAGATCAAGAATTTTGCTTTTGGGTGCAATTATAGTAGACAACCATTCTACAGATTGTTTGATCGTATCAGCTTTACGGCTGGCAAGTTCCAAGTTGGGATCTAAGTGCATTTCAAGCATACTTTTTGAAATATGTTCATCATCCCAAAACTCTTCTTTACTTCTCTGCCAAAGCTTTGGTTTTTGTGTTCCGGAAAGAATTTTATTGTACATAATCACCTTAATATTTATTCTTACATCAAAAAATTATTCTATAGATAAAACATTCATTTTTTAAGAAAGAAAATTTATTCCAATATCCACTTTGGAAAATCACTTTTACAACACATTTCATTTATTTTATTGTAAGTTTGCTAATATAACATTGCAATTCATTTATAAATCGTGAAAGATGAAAACCATCACATACTGCGTGATGCACTTGTATTGCTAATGGTAGTATTACCTTTTCACCGTCATAAAAGTATTTTCCAACTGTAAAAATTGGCGGAAAATAATCATAGCCTTTTTGCAAGTTTAAATTAAAGCCTGTAAAACTAATCCAAGGTATACAAGAAACATTAAAATAATTCTTCCCAATCAATGGTTTTGAATGATGAACATCATTTTTATATTTAAACATATCATCATTATAGCTTTGCATGAACATTTCTAAATTGCTATTATGTTTAGTCCACACATTTGTAATTGTTTCTGTTTCATTATGGAAAATAGGATAGCAAGGATTTGAATAATCATAATATCCTATATTCCTATCTTCATCTATATCCATACGAAATTCTTTGTGTGAATTAACAATTTGCGAAAGTGCATACAATACCAAAGGAAAAAATTTATA
>CAYJHF010000188.1:0-3416 GCA_964369905.1 uncultured Mailhella sp.
TAATGGTTATATATAACTTCACCAACATTACTAATAAATTCAATGCCGTCCAAATTATCTTTTAAATCTTTTGCCATAACTACAATAATAAGTTCTTTATTTTGTTTAGGTAAGGATAGAACTCCGGCATCAACTTCAGCTAAAGCAATTTCACCTGTTTTGTGGTAGAAAACATTGCCGTCTTTTGCTAATCTTGGCTTAAACTTTAGTGGAAGTTTAGTATTAAACTTTTGATTTGCTAACATATTCAGAGCAAGTTTTCTATTTTTATCAGAAAGTTCTGATGAAGTGAAGATCAGCTCAAAAACCTTAGCTACATCGTCCGCGGTAGACCAGTTAAAAGTGGCTGCATTCATTTTTTTATTAAATACTGTATCCTGAACGTTATGTCTTTGAATTTCAGCATTAACTTTTTCAAGTGTTAGCTCATCAATAATGCGATTTGTGGCATGATTATCACTTAGCACTACCATTAAACTCAATAAATCTTGCCATGTCCACTCTGTATCAGGGTGCATAAGCTCGCAAATACCCATATTTACAACATTTGGATCGATTATAAGCTTTGTTTTAGCATTTAAATCTCTTTTACCTTGCTGTTCTTCTAGCAAAAAAAGCCAAACAAGCCACATTTTAATAACACTGGCCACATAAAATGCTCTATCACTATTAATCCTAATGGATTCGTTGCTTTTCAAGTCTTGCACAACAATGGTTGCATCTCCATCAAGTTCATTGATTAGTTTTTTTAAGTCATTTTCTAATGCTTTCATATTTACTCCAAGGTCTAAACAAGGATTGAGCGAATTGCTACAAAAAGAATTGTAACAGTTGCAATTACATAGCCACTACGAAGCATACTTTTTATGTCTTGCGACTGAGCTAAACTCATGGGAGCATAAATATCACCGCCTGGAATAACAAATGATGTAATTTGTGAGCCAACGAGTAAGATAAGCGCCCAAACTTCCATAGGAAAACCTAGCATCATAACAGTTGGGATAAACATTCCATGAATAATTTGTTGCTGAGCAACAGCTGCACCGGAAATACCAAAAACTCCAATAAAAGTAACAATCATGGCAAAAGCGAAAGGTCCGGCATTTTCTGCAATGGGAACCATCATTTCTGCAAGGGCCGTAAAAGCACCCGTTTCAGAAATAAATTTAACCATTGGGTCACAGAGCACAAAGGTAAAGAATACTAATAAAAGCTTTGAGGCACCTTCAATGGTCCAGTTAACATAATCAGCTGGTTTAACTTTACAAACTATACCCACAGAAATACCTGAAAGGATAATTACCACCACGGCAAAAGCAGCGCCTGCTTGTTTGAAAATACCATAGCCCACAAGAACTGCCAAGGCAATTAAAAAAGTTGTTGTTCCACGCTTACTTGATTCTGTAGCTTGAAACACATCATTTGAGTCATAATCAGTTTCTTTATAATGATTTTCAGGATTTCCCTCAGTAACTTTTTGAGTGTATAAGGCCATAAAAAATGTTACAATTAGAACTAAAGCTGAAACAGGAATACCAACATTAACCATATAGGTAACATAATCTATTCCGGCAAGTCCAAGTGTTGTAACGGTTGGCGGAGTAAAAGGCCCGAGAAAAAGCCCTGTTGCTGCTGAGCCGTGAAGCATTACACCAACTGTACTGCGGGTAAAGCCCAGAGTTGCTGCCACAGGAATAACAATGGGGGCTAAAATAGCAATGGCGCCGTTGGAAGTTCCAAACATGGCTGTTAGCAAACTTGCTGAGGTTGCCACAGCAATAATAGCTCTGGTTCTGGTTTTAATGCCAATAGTATTTAGGATAAAGTGTACAATAGTTTGGGCAACTCCGGTATTTGTTAAAACTCTGCCAAGCCCTGCACCTAAAATTACGATAAAGCCAATAACTGCCAAGAACGAACCCATTCCTTCTACCAGCCCTACTCCAAAGCTTTGTAAACTTTGTCCTGTAAAAAGAGCTGCAACAACAACTGTTAAAAAAGTTGCATAAATTAGGTTTGCTCCCCTTAGTAATAAAACAATGTAGAGCAAAAGTGGAATTAAACCCAATAAAGGTGGTAGATCGAAAATCATAAAATTTCCTCCAAGGTTAAAGTTGAACCATTATAAATCTCGCTTGATTTATTTCTATTCTACTTGTAAAATAATTCAAATAACTGTGCAATTAGTAAATACTTATACTAGCCATATTAAATAGTTATATTGAGTAAAGATATAATTATTTAATAGTATGTTAAGTAATTTATCTGGTTTTAAAAATAAATTTATAATTAAAAATAATTGTATAAATATTACATAACACTTTAGGTTAATTATGAAATTAGAATATTTTTATTATATACAAGCAATTTCTGTTTTTGGTTCAATAAGTAAAGCATCTGAATATCTTAATATTTCACAGCCTTATTTAAGTCTTGAATTGAAAAATCTGGAAAAAGAACTAAATATTTCTTTATTAAAACGAAATAATCGTGGAGTTGAACTAACTGAGGCAGGTAAAATATTTGTAGAATATGCTATAAATATTATTGAACTAACAAATCAAGCCACATCAACAGAAATTTTAATGCCTAATAGCTGCAATAGACTTTCCATTGCCACCATGTATTCCTATACTTTTTTAGATGCTTATCATCAATTTACCAATGAGTGTGTTGGCAATGGTGAAATTATTAGTTATGAAGAAATGCCCACAGATTCCATTGCAAAAAAAATTAGAAATCAACAATATGACATTGGCTTTATTTATCTTGATGATAAATATATAGAGCGTAGTATTAATCAATTTAAAGCCCAAGGCTTACAGTTTGAACCGCTTTTTACAGAAGATTTAGCTATAGTTGTAAATAGCAAACATCCCTTAGCCAAACGCAAAAGTCTGTCTATTTCTGATTTAAAGGGATATAAGCTAATTTTGGAAAAAAGCAAGCAAAGTCCTAATATGCAGCTTCCAATTAGAGATATAGTGCTTGCAACCCTAAAAAACTGCGTTTTAGAACCTGTTTTTTTTGACAGCAATCGCAGTGCCTTATATTATGTTACAAAAGATACATCAAGCTTTTCCTTTGGACAAAAGTTTTTAAATACTAAAAATCCATTTTTTCGCAATAAGGAAATTGTGTATATTCCAATAAAATCTCCAACTTATCCATTAACCACAGGATACTTACTTCCTTTACAAAAGGAAATAAGCCCCATTTGTGAAAAATATATAAATTTTATTAAAGCTTATTTTTCGCAACAACAAGAACGCTTTCCCCTGTGTTATTAGTTTATTAATTAGTCGATGCTGAAAAATGTGATAACTATATATAAGTAAAAAGTTTTTTATTATAATAAGGATAAAACTTTTGCAAGAAATAAGCACGGAACGTGCGATTTACTTGTAAAAGTTTGG
>CAYJHF010000189.1:0-3414 GCA_964369905.1 uncultured Mailhella sp.
TAACGGTAGAGCGCCGGTCTCCAAAACCCGATGCTGGGGGTTCGAAACCCACCTGACCTGCCATTTTTTTGTATTTTTTTTGAGGCAAACTATGAGTAAAATTCAGGATAAAAAAGAAGCTATTACAACAAATTCTGCTGATGTTCAAAAATCAGCACCTAAGAAAAAAAGCAATAAACCTAGTATTGCTGAGCGTTTGAGTAGCTTTAAAGAGTATCTCCTGCTATCTCGACTAGAACTTAGAAAAGTTAGTTGGCCTACAATGAAAGAAACAAGGACAACAAGTTTAGTTGTTCTTGGTTTTATTACCGTCATGGCAATTTTACTGGGCTTGGTAGATTTTGCTCTTTCAAGTCTTATTCGTCTAATTCTTTCATAGTTCTTCTTAGGACTTTGCAGTATAAAGGAATTATGAAATGGAAGATAATACAACAAATAACACCTCTTCAGACAATATTGATGAGTCAATTAATAATGAAGAGAATGTAGCTGATGATTTAGAGCAAAATATTGTTGAGCTAGCCAATAATCAAAATGGTGAAGAAATACAAATTGCTTTAGATGATGAAGCTGATTTACATGCCAATGAATTTCATAACTGGTATATGTTACATACTTATTCCGGTTTTGAAATGCGAGTTGAAAAACAAATCAATGAATTGAAAAGAACTGCCCAAGATAAGGGCTTGATTCATAGAGTTCTATTGCCCACTGAAAAAGTTATGGAAAGGGGCAAAGACGGACAAAAGAAAACAACAACTCGCAAACTCTTCCCTGGTTACCTCATGGTACAAATGACTATGACAGACGAAAGTTGGCATAGAGTACAATCCATTCCAAAAGTTACCGGTTTTGTGGGCGGTAAAAATCGACCTGCTCCAATGGGTAGTGATGATGTTCGTAAAATTCTTGCATTAGTTCAACAAGGGCAAGAAAATCCAGGACCAAAAGTCAAGTTTGATATTGGCGATGAGGTAAGGGTTATTGACGGACACTTTGGCGGATTTAATGGTATTGTAGAAAATGTTAACCATGACAAAGGAAAACTTAGGGTTTCTGTGTCAATATTTGGAAGACAAACTCCTGTAGAGCTTGATTTTATTCAAGTTACTAAGGGTTAGTTCAAATATATTTAGCCTTATATATAAATAAGTTTTAAATGCAAAGGTATATCCTTGCTAAAATTTATATTTTGAGATTTCATAGGTATGTTACAAACCTCGCTTAAATAACTTGTGAAAATATGACAAAAGGCATAAATTTTTTATATTAGTATGTTAATATAATAATTTACCTTTCCCTAAAATATTTAGGGTTTAATAAATAAGGAAAAAATCATGGCCAAAAAAGAAGTAGGCAAAATCAAGTTGCAAATTCCTGCCGGTGGAGCAAATCCTTCTCCTCCAGTTGGTCCTGCTTT
Source organism: uncultured Mailhella sp. (assembly GCA_964369905.1). Taxonomy (GTDB): domain Bacteria; phylum Desulfobacterota; class Desulfovibrionia; order Desulfovibrionales; family Desulfovibrionaceae; genus Taurinivorans. Next base: position 1,421 of record CAYJHF010000189.1, read on the forward strand.
AGGGCAACACGGTGTAAATATTATGGGCTTCTGTAAAGAATTTAATGCACGTACACAAGATCAAAAAGGAATGATTATTCCTGTTGTTATCACCGTATATGCAGATCGCTCCTTTACTTTTATCACAAAAACTCCTCCTGCTCCTGTGCTTATTTTAAAAGCAGCAAATGTTGAGAAAGGATCAGGAACACCTAACCGTGAAAAAGTAGGAAGCATTACTAAAGCCCAGGTGGAAGAAATTGCAAAATTAAAAATGCCTGATCTAAATTGTAAAGACCTTGAAGGTGCTTGCCGCAACGTTGAAGGAACGGCTCGCAGCATGGGTATTCTAATTAAAGAAAGTTAATTGGTGCTAGTTACCAATCGATTGAGCGTGATTTTCTCGTTTTTCGTTGGACTCGCCGGGACTACCCTTATGGTAGGAGATTTTAACAATTACGCAACCAAAAGGAATAATTATGCCCAAGCACGGCAAAAAATATCGTAAAGTAGTTGAAGGCTTAGATTTAACAAGCCTTCTCACAGTGGAAGAAGCTGTCAGCAAATCAATTGAATCATCTTATGCTAAGTTTGATGAAACCGTTGATGTAGCTCTTGGCCTTGGAGTTGACCCAAAATACTCAGACCAAATGGTTCGTGGTGCGGTTTCACTACCTCACGGACTTGGAAAAACCATCAGAGTAGCAGTATTTTGTAAGGGTGACAAACAAGCAGAGGCAAAAGCTGCTGGAGCTGACATAGTTGGAGCTGAAGATTTAGTTGATATAATTAAATCAGGTTCCATGGAATTTGATGCAGCAGTTGCAACACCTGATGTTATGGCTCTTGTTGGACAAGTTGGTAAAATATTAGGTCCTCGTGGACTTATGCCCAACGCAAAAACAGGAACAGTAACCTTTGATGTGGCAAAAGCAGTGGAAGAACTAAAAGCCGGTAAGGTTGACTTTAAAGTTGATAAAGCCGGTGTTCTACACGCCCCACTTGGTAAAGTATCATTTGGTGCTGAAAAAATTCAAGACAATCTAAAAGCAGTTTTAGATGCAGTACAACGCTTAAAACCAAGCTCAGCCAAAGGCCAATATATGGTTAAAATGGCTGTTTCAACCACCATGGGACCTGGTTTTAAAGTTGATACTTCCCTGATCAGAAAGTTCATTGAAGGCTAAACACCTTTTTTGATATACAACAATGGATTGAAATAATCGAGTCGAAGACAGTAGGTAACCATAAATCCTACTTAGACAAAACTTTGGCTCGGCATTTCTAAAGACAATAACCCAAACGCTAGGAGATGAGCGTGAAAAAGTCAGAAAAAGCTACTATTATAGAGCAACTGCGAACAAAAGTTGCAGATGCAAATATTGTAGTTGTTACTGATTTCAAGGGTATGTCGGTAGAAGAGCTGACCAGGTTAAGAGTTGTTATCCGTCAAGCCGGTGGCGAATATTATGTCGTCAAAAACACTCTAGCCAGATTAGCACTTGCCGAAACCGCACATTCTGAAATCGCAGATGATTTTAAAGAAAACTGTGCCATTGCTCTTGGATTTAGTGATCCTGTGGCCATTGCCAAGGCAGTAAGTGACTTTACCAAAGAAAGCAAGCTCCTAAAAGTTCGCCATGGTAGCCTTGACGGCAAACCATTAACTGCTGAAGGTGTTGATGCACTTGCAAAACTACCAAGCAGAGAACAATTACTTGCTCATGCTTTGTCCACCATGAATGCTGTACCCACAAATTTTGTGTCACTTATGGCAAATATGGTTCGTCCCCTTCTTTATGCTCTCAAGGATTTGGAATCCAAGAAAGCTGCATAGTTTACTCTATTGCTAAGAAGGCTGCTATTTTCGCATTTATATGCCAAAGTTTAAAACATTATAAGTTTAAGGAGAAATCCAATGTCTGTTACTAAAGAACAAGTTGTCGAATTTATTGCAAATATGACTGTATTAGAACTTTCTGAGTTCATCAAAGAATTAGAAGAAAAATTTGGTG
>CAYJHF010000190.1:0-355 GCA_964369905.1 uncultured Mailhella sp.
AAAGCATTATTTGTTCATAAATAGCCATATCTTCATGGGAACCAATTCCACCACGTTGAACAAGCCATTCGTTAAAAACTTTTTTGCACGCATTAAAAGCTTCCCATTTTTCCCAAGGTAATAAGCCCCACTCAACAGCTTTTTCAGCGGAAACAATAGCAATAGCAAATTTTTTAGCCACCCTCTGCACTTGTCCGCCAACTTCTTTGTTTTCGCATAAGGAATTAATAATTTTGGGTAGAATCGCTTTGATCTCTTCTGCTGCCTTTTCACTATCAATAAATTTTTGGATAAATATTGATGCAAGATGCCCATAATGAGTATTGCAAGCAGTTTTAATCGCTTCGGAAAATAG
>CAYJHF010000190.1:365-629 GCA_964369905.1 uncultured Mailhella sp.
CATGTAAATTTTCAAAAACACCTAACCCAAGCCCTGTATCAGCTGAAATATCCACAATTCTAACAAGTTGCCCTGCGTTAACTTTTCGCCCATCTTCGGCAATTTTCTCAGCAATGTTTTTTTCTCCTGTTGAAAGAATAACTGTTCTCCACGTTTTGGAAGTGCGTGCCGTGCCGTCTTGTCCTGCTCGCCTTTTGCCTTGACCATTTGCAAGCATATAACTTGCCTCATGCAAAACCTTGGCTGACACCTGTCCAAGCTCGT
>CAYJHF010000190.1:639-3378 GCA_964369905.1 uncultured Mailhella sp.
CAAGCATCATTATGCAAACATGAAATACCTTCAAGACCATTGTCAGTGGCTCTCCAACTTTGAATATAGCCATTTAATGTTGAACCTTTTCCCCAAATACTTGCCCCAACGCATAAAGTAGTCGTTTTGCCAATAGAACTTCCTCCCACAAAATTAAATCCACCATTTTCAGTTGCTGTGCTATCAAGCAAAACTGCCGATAGGGAAGCTCCAATTGCTAGAATTAGTCTACTGTTCCCTCTTGCCCAAACACCTATTGTTTTTTGCCAACCCTTAAAGTTACCATTTGCAATATAAGGATTTTTTGTCGTGTTTGCCTGTAAAACAATTTGATTTTTGCTCAAGTTATTAATATTTTGACTTGTTTTTTTTATGGTGGTAAAAGGAAAAACATATTTGTTGAAATGCCAACCAGTTGAGTTTACACATAAAATAAAGCTTGTGCACTGTACTGTAGATAAAAATATAGCCAAAGATTGCTTTGCTTTCCCATGAGAAGCAATCCTCAACCCCTCATCAACTAAACGTCCAAGCCATGCCGACATATCACGCCCCACAAGCAAGGCTTTAGGCATTGCCCACCTATGAATTTTGTTGTCAGGATCATGCCATTCAAGTAGCAAGCCCCACGCATTGCTTTCGCAATCCCTCGTTTGCCCTAAAACCTTAATAGGTGAACATATCCATGATTCTTTTTCTTCGCCTTTATTATCAATTTCTATGTGATATAAACCGTTTACACGTTGTTCAAAGTGGTTATGTGGGTTGATAGATAGAGCTTGAAATTGCCCTTGCTTACTAGATGTGTTTGTCTGTCGCAGTGTTTGCTTTTCTTCTTGATGTGCTTCCTGCTCTCGTTGATTATCTAAAAGAATAAAGCTAGGTACAAGATTGAACTCTTTAGCTTGTTTGTGAACTCGCTCATATTCTTCATCAGAAATATTTTCAATCGAAAAGTCAGAAATATCAGGGAGAATTTCATTATTGTCAGTTATTATTAATTCTTCCATTTTAAATCTCTTTAAGCTTGCAACCAATTTTCAAGCCAAGCAATTAAATCTTCACGAAGATAAGCCACCCGGCGACCACTTTTAATGGCAACTGGACCTTTTCCTTGGCAGTCCAAATTAGCAAGATAGCCACGGCTAATAAGACCTCCAAGATAATGTTCAATGTCCTTTCGGGCAATAATAGGGGGAAGTGTGTTTTCTAAAATAGATAGATTTGCTTTCTTATGTGTCATAAAAGACCTCCAAAAATGAAAATTTATGAAGTTAGCAAATCATAAAAAAAAATAATTAGCGAGAAATCTTTCTCCCAAAAGCGGTTTTAGGAAAATTATATCTGTATTTATGTTTTTGGGAGAAATTTTAGGAGAGTTTGTTGTCTTTTTTTTCTAAAGTAATCTTCCATTCGGAAAACTTATTAGCAACAGAATGGTCTTGAAGTTTTTTGGGTGTATTAGAATTCTTTGAAATTTTGTATAAAGAACCATTTTCATAATAAAAGTTAATCTTTTTTCCAGTGAAAGGTGAAGATGAAGGGTAAAGTTTTTCACTTGCCAAAAGATATTCATTATAATTTGATACTTTTTGAATTTTATCATAAATAGAATCAAAAAATGCCATGTAATCATCATTAGTAGAGTATTTTTCAAAAACTTCAACAACGACTTTTTCAACTGATTTTCTAAGATTATTAAAAGCATTTTTAGAAAGAATAATAGAAACGAGAGTCATTAAAGCAATATAGACAGCCGGAATATATATTTTATAAAGGCTTGAAATACAAACAATAATTAGAGTTATTATAAAGGGAAGTAAGGCTAAAAAATTTTTAAGAAAATAAAATAATTTACTATGAGACATTTATGCTCCCGATCTGTATAATTTACTAAAAAAATCATCATGGTAAATCATAAATGATTTGTACTTGATAAAGTTTAATTTACTATAACATTACATCAAAAACAAGGGTAGTACAGAGGTAGTATAAAATGAGGTAGTATAAAAAAAGGACTTACAAATTTCTTCATAAGTCCTTGAAATATAATGGTGGGACCAGCAGGGGTTGAACCTACGACCAACCGGTTATGAGTTTTTTCAAGTACTTTTTTATAATTTCACATAATATCACATATTATAATATTTTTCTTGACTATCAATATGTTACAGATTATTAACTTTAATATACTATCACATAAAATAAGTATTCTTCATTGGAATAGGTAGTACATAGGTAGTATAAAAAGGTGGTGCTTATGGCTATAAAATGGATTAGTTGTGGCAAGGGTATTCGCTATCGTGAACACCCAACACGCAAACATGGAAAGATAAGTAAAGGCGAAACTGAAAAGCCAGCGGATAGATATTATGTTCTGCAATATAAGCGTAATGGCAAAGTTATCAATGAGTCTATGGGCCGGGCATCTTAAGGAGTTACTAAAACCAAATGCGAAGCCAAACTGACTGAATTGCGTGAAAATTGGCGACATGGCACTGGCGGTCAAACAAAAAGAGAAATTATAGAACTGAATGAGCAAGCCAGAGCAAATGTAAAAGAAGTGGCTGAAATGGAAAAATCACTTATTATGCGTGGTGTTTTTGAAAATGGTTATATTTCATTACAGAGAACTAATCATAAAAAAGAAAGCAGTATAAATTATGAGCAAAGTATGCTTGAACTATATATTGCTCCTTTTTTTAATGACATTCCACTAAAAAAAATTGATGCACGCAA
>CAYJHF010000191.1:0-3344 GCA_964369905.1 uncultured Mailhella sp.
CCCCCCCCCCCCCCCCCCCCCCCCCCCCCCCCCCCCCCCCCCCACAAAAAAAATCAAAACAAAAAAATCGTGAACAAAAAAGATTAAGCTCCAAGGTAGGCTTGTTGTACTTTTGGATTGGCCAATAAGTTCTCTGCTGTGTCGTGCATAACAATTTTTCCCATTTCCATAACGTAGCCACGGTGCGCAATTTTCAGTGCTGCTCTGGCATTTTGTTCAACAATGAGCACAGTAAGCCCTTTTTGGTTGACTTTTTGCACGGTTTCAAAAATGGCTTTAACCAGCAGTGGTGCAAGTCCGAGGGACGGTTCGTCCAGCAGTAATAGTCTTGGTTGTCCCATAAGGGCTCTGCCAATGGCCAGCATTTGTTGTTCTCCGCCTGAGAGGGTTCCGGCTAGTTGTGTGCGTCTTTCGTGCAGTCTTGGGAATAGATCAAAAATCCAGTCTAGGGTTTGTTTGACTGCTGTATTATCCTGCACGGTGAAAGCGCCTAAATTTAAATTTTCTGTAACAGTTAGGGAGTTGAAAACTCGGCGTCCTTCAGGAGATTGAGTTAGGCCAAGGGAAACAATTTCATGGCTTGGTAGGTTAGCAATATTAACTCCATCAAAAACAATAGATCCACCCATGATTTTTGCCAGTCCACTTATGGTGTGCATAGTAGTGGTTTTGCCGGCTCCATTGGCGCCCAAAATGCTGACGATTTCGCCCTCATTAACGTATAAACTAACTTCGTGCAGAACTTCTATTGAGCCATAACCTGCTCTCAAGTCATTTACTTCAAGAAACATCTCATCTCCCATGTGTATTGCTTAGTTCACGCTGAAAATTCTTTTTTCAGCAGAGACTATTTAGCAACTTTTAAGTATGAGCATACTATTCTTTTTTTTAAAATATAGCAATATTTTAAAAAAAAATAAAATTTATATCACTTTGATTTATAAGCATATTTTATTTTTTTTTATTTTTTTAATAAAAAAAGTTGCTTTATCCCCTTTTCAAGTTTAAAAGATGTCTTATTTAAAAATTCGATACGGTTTATTTTTATATAAATTGTAAAAATTTTATCAATTCTTTTATTGGAGGATAGTTTCACATGAGTTTTAAACCACTAAACGACAGAGTTTTAGTTAAACGTGTTGACGTTGAAGAAAAAACAGCCGGCGGACTTTTTATTCCGGAAACAGCTAAGGAAAAACCATCAAGAGGCGAAGTAATTGCCGTTGGTTCCGGTAAGGCACTTGACAATGGAAGCCGTCTCCCCCTTGAAGTAAAGGTGGGCGACATTGTAATTTTTGGTAAATATGCCGGCAGTGAAATAAAGCTTGACGGAGTTGAGCACCTTGTTCTTCGCGAAGAAGATATTTTGGCTGTAATCGGTTAATTTTTGATAATCTATTTTAATATTTATAAATTTTATATTTTAGGAGTATAAATAATGTCTGCTAAAGAAATTATTTTTGACGCAAAAGCTCGTGAACGTCTTGCTGCAGGTGTGGATAAACTTGCCGACGCCGTTAAAGTTACCTTAGGCCCTAAAGGTCGCAATGTTTTAATTGAAAAATCATACGGTGCACCTGTTATTACTAAAGACGGCGTGACCGTTGCCAAAGAAATTGAACTTGAAGATAAGTTTGAAAATATGGGTGCACAATTGGTGCGTGAAGTTGCTTCCAAAACTTCTGATGCTGCCGGTGATGGAACCACTACTGCTACTGTATTGGCTCAAGCCATTTATCGTGAAGGTGTGAAGCTTGTGGCAGCAGGACGCAATCCTATGCCCATTAAACGTGGTATTGACAAAGCTGTTGAAGCCATTACTGCTGAACTTGGCAACCTAGCTAAACCTACTCGTGATCAAAAAGAAATTGCTCAAGTTGGAACAATTTCTGCAAATGCTGATGCAACCATTGGTAATATTATTGCTGAAGCCATGAACAAAGTTGGTAAAGAAGGCGTTATTACTGTTGAAGAAGCTAAAGGCCTTGAAACCACCTTGGACACAGTAGAAGGTATGCAGTTTGATCGCGGTTACCTCTCACCTTATTTTGTAACCGACACAGATAAGCTAATTTGTGAGCTTGATAATCCATATATTCTTTTACAAGAAAAGAAAATTGCCAATATGAAAGATATGCTTCCTGTGCTTGAGCAAGTTGCAAAAATGAATCGTCCTCTTCTTATTATTGCTGAAGATATTGAAGGCGAAGCCCTTGCAACCCTCGTTGTAAACAGATTGCGTGGAACTATTCAAGTGGCCGCTGTAAAAGCTCCCGGCTTTGGTGATCGTCGTAAAGCTATGCTTGAAGACATTGCTATTTTAACCGGCGGAACTGTTGTTGCTGAAGAAATGGGAATTAAGCTTGAAAATATGACCTTGGCTGACCTTGGAACTTGTAAGAGCGTTCGCATTGACAAAGAAAATACTGTTATTGTTGATGGCGCTGGAAAAGGCGAAAATATTAAAGCCAGAGTAAAACAAATCAGAAGCCAAATTGATGAAAGTTCTTCCGATTATGACCGTGAAAAACTTCAAGAACGTCTTGCCAAACTTGTTGGTGGTGTAGCTGTTATTAAAGTTGGAGCTGCTTCTGAAGTTGAAATGAAAGAAAAGAAAGACAGAGTTGAAGATGCCCTCAATGCAACTCGCGCTGCAGTTGCTGAAGGCATTGTGCCCGGTGGTGGAACTGCCTTTATTCGTGCTTCTAAAGCCCTTGATGAACTCAAAGTTTGTGATGACGATGAATTCGCCGGCGTAAACATCATTCGCAGAGCCATTGAAGAACCTCTTCGTCAAATTGCTAGCAATGCAGGGTTTGAAGGTTCTGTAATTGTTGAGAAAGTACGCTCTGGTAAAGATGGCTTTGGTTTTAATGCTGCCACAGGTGAATTTGAAGACTTGCTCAAAGCCGGTGTTATTGATCCAAAACAAGTAAGCCGTTTTGCACTTCAACACGCAGCTTCTGTTGCTTCTCTCTTGCTCACCACAGATTGTGCTATTGCTGAAAAGCCTAAGAAAGAAGAAGCTCCTGCTATGCCAATGGGCGGCATGGGCGGCATGGGTGGCATGGGCGGAATGTACTAGACATTTCTTCCTTGAAATGAGTTCTTTTGCCGGAGAAAACTTTGCATTCAATCTGAGCTGAGCTTTCCGCAGATAATCTCTTTCAAAAAACTTTGAGAAAGCTCTGCACAATTTATTGTGCAGAGCTTTTGAAATTAATATAGTTGATGCTGAAAAGTATGATAATATATTGCTAATAAAGATAGAATTAGTAAGAAAATACAAAAAAATCTGCAAGAAATAAGCTTGGAACAAGCAATTTTCTTGCAGATTTTGAATT
>CAYJHF010000192.1:0-3334 GCA_964369905.1 uncultured Mailhella sp.
TTAATAAAAAACTTTTTATCTATAGATAGTTATTATATTTTTCAGCATCGACTAAATAAATTAGTTTTAAAAAAAATTATTTAAGCTTTCTATTTGCTCTTTTTTATGACTTGCTGTAAGCTACTTTAATATTTTATTTTGGAGAATTACATGAGTGAAAATAAGTTTTCAACAATTTCTTCCCCTGAAAAGGCCCAATTGGTTTATAATTGGTTAGAAGAACACAAAGCTAGGGATATTACAGTCTTAGATGTAAAAAACCCTGTAACAGATATTGTAGTTATTGCCAGTGCAAGCTCTGCTCGCCATGCAAAAAGTTTAGCTGATAACTTAATTTTACATGGAAAAAAAGAAAAACTAGAAATTTTATCTACAGAAGGCTATCAATCAGGTACTTGGGTTTTAGTTGATTTTAATGATGTAGTTGTGCATATTTTTCAAACAGAAACTAGGGAATTATACCAGCTTGAATCCTTGTGGCATGAAGCTGAGAGTTTGATTTTAAAATCACGCAATAAAAAGTAATTAGTAATAGCTCTGCTGTTTACAAACTTTTAATATAAATTGAAATTTATAATTTTTGTTACAATTTTTTCTAAAAAATAATTATGCAGAGTGCTCAATTAGGACTAAAAATGATTCCAAAAACATTATTACTTATTCTAGATGGCTATGGTTTAGACGAACAAAGCTCACATAATGCAGCAAAACTTGCCAATTCCCCAAATTTACAAAGATTACTCGGACGTAAGGAAATGGCAAAACTGCACGCTAGCGGGGAATATGTTGGTTTACCAAGCGGATTTATCGGTAATTCAGAGGTTGGGCATTTAAATATTGGAGCAGGACGCATAGTTTTACAAGATATGCCGGCCATTGATGCAGCCATTGCCAAGGGTGATTTTTTTAATAATCCTGTTTTACTGGATTTGGCTAAAAAAATAAAAGCCAGAAATGGGCGTTTACACCTGATGGGACTTTTATCAGATGGTGGAGTGCATAGCCACATCAATCACTTGATTGCCTTATTGAAATTTGGAAATGAGCAGAATATCCCAACATATTTACACGCATTTTTAGATGGGCGAGACACTGCACCTAGTAGTGGCATTGAATTTGTCAGACAGATTATTGTAGAGCTTGAAAAATATGGGGCTAAGTTTGCAAGTATTAGCGGACGTTACTACCCTATGGATAGGGATAAACGCTGGGAAAGGGTTGAAAGGGCTTGGCAAGCCATGGTGCTTGGCAAGGGTGAAATCTGTGAAAACTCCAATTATTGCAGTGATCCTATTACTATGCTTGAAAAAAACTATCAAGCAGAAATTTATGATGAATTTATAAAACCACACCTCTTACTGCCTCCAAAAGAAAATGGAGAAAATGAAGCCTGTATTAATGATAATGATGGCATATTTTTCTTTAACTTTAGAGCCGACCGTGCCAGACAATTGGTTCACTCCTTTATTGATGAAGATTTTTCACATTTTGATCGCATAAAAGTTCCAAAACTAAGTGGTATTGCTTCCATGACTTCCTATGAAGAAAATTTGCCTTTTGAGGCTGCTTTTACCAAGTCAAATGTGAAAAATACTATTGGTGAAGTATTAGCTATAGATGGCTATAAACAGCTAAGAATAGCAGAAACGGAAAAATATGCTCATGTAACTTACTTTTTTAACGGCGGTAGGGAAGAGGCTTTTGAAAATGAAGAGCGTATCTTGGTTCAATCACCAAAAGATGTTGCAACCTATGACCTAAAACCTGAAATGAGTGCCTTTGAAGTTACAGAAAAATTGATTACTGCCATTAAAAGTCAAAAATATGATTTTATAGTTTGTAACTTGGCCAACACTGACATGGTGGGACATACAGGTAAACTAGAGGCAGCCATTAAAGCTTGTGAAGTTGTGGATCAATGTGTGGGAAAAATTGAGCAGGCTACCCTTGAAGCTGGTGCTTATTTTTGCCTTACGGCAGATCATGGTAATGTGGAAGAAATGCTTGATCAAAATGGTGAGCCACACACGGCGCATACCATGAATTTAACACCATTTATCATAGAACATAAAAATTCATTCATTAGATTAAAGCCTGAAGGAAAACTCGGAGATATTGCTCCAACACTTTTAAGTTTATGGAATAAGAATATTCCAACAAGCATGAATGGAGAAAATCTATTAATAACTAACTGATTTATAATTTTTAAATCACAATTAATCTTTTATAAGATTTATACATACTGCAAATTTTATCTAAAGCTTTGCCAAAAAGAATCATTATGCAGAGCTCTCAAATAATGTAGCACACAAACGGAGAAATTATGCCAAAACCAATTAGTCCCGTTGCGCCTTCAGATATGGAACTTATTTTTTTCTATGTTTGCCCCAAGTGTAAAACCCCTGTGGCTGTACCATCTCCAACTCAGCCCGCAACAACAGCATGCACCTACTGCAATTTTATATTTCCAATTCTTCCGGTTGATGCACGTGGCGTTCAATATGTAAAACTAATGATGGGCAGAGGTTTATCCGCTATGGATTTAGATTTTTATTAATTTGTCGATGCTAAAAAAATAATAACTATCTATAAATAAAAATATTTTTACTAAAATAAAGCTAAAACTTTTGCAAGAAATAAGCACGGAACGTGCAATTTACTTGCAAAAGTTTAGTGTAAAAGAAAGAATTTTCAGTGTGAACCAATTAGTTCATTGTAAATCAAAATGGCTAATCAAAACTTTTAGCAAATAAGGATTTTTTATGTCATCAAAATTTCCCAAAATTACAATAAGTGGTCAAGCTTATGAGCGTGGTAAACAATATGGTGAGGCAGCTAAAGATAAAATTGCTATAAATCTTGATGTTTATGCACAAATTTTTCAAGCTTTTGCTGGATTAAGCTGGGAAGAAGCCAAACAAAAAGCCTCACTTTTTGAAAGTAGCATAGCGGATTTTATGCCTGATGCCCTCGAAGAAATGCGAGGTATAGCAGATGGGGGCAAGTTTAACTACGAAGATATTTTGACATTAAATTGTCGTAGTGAACTGATGTTTGCCTTACCTGATGGTTGCTCAACTATGGCTTTTACCCCTGAAATGACAGGTGGTAAAACAATACTTAGCCAAACTTGGGATTGGATGCAAGAGTGCAGAGCTGCTACAGTTATTTTGGAAATACACCAAAACCCTCTTCCAACCATTTTAATTGCAGCTGAAGCAGGCATGATCGGCGGCAAAGGAATTAATTCAAGTGGCTTAGGATTTTGTGTGAATGCCAATAGCGTTGGTTATGGTCAAATTGGTGTGCCTTTTCATGTTTTATTTAGGGCTAT
>CAYJHF010000193.1:0-3291 GCA_964369905.1 uncultured Mailhella sp.
CACCAGCCAGCATCATGTCCCCATGTGGGGCTATAAATTGGCCAAGTCCTTGAAATTTATTTCTTTGCGGTCGTAGAATATAGGTGGGTCGAAATCCTTCGGCCAAGGACAAGTCGCCGTTTATGACGCAACCATGCCCATAGGCTTCTCGCACACTTTCATCAGGCAACCAACCTAAGCGAAATTCTTCTAAGTCTTTTGCCAAGCTTTCTTTGTTGAGAATAGAAGTGTGGTGTTCATAAATTCCATATATTTGGCCTTGAAAATATAAGAATGCCACGGTATGGCTATTGCCAATATTTAATATGGTTATGCCTTCACGTTCGGATCTGGTTTGAATTTCCGGCATTGACAGAGCACCAAGTAGGGCTGCAATTCCTGTGTCCGCAACAAATTGAGCTGATGAGCTGTCTTGAATTGCTTTTAATCTGGTATAAGGTTCTGGAATGCTGTGAAAAATCCAATCTAAAGGATTTTTGCTTTTGCTAAGAAAGTTTTTCCAGAGTAAGAAGCGTCCTTCGCGATTGCCAACATTTTGGTGTATTCCATGATCTTGAGCGGCAATTATAATTTTGTCGGGTAGGGTAAGGTTTAAAGGCTTTAGAAAACTAATCCAAAAGTCTTTTGAAAAGTCAGCAAGTTCAATGATGTGATGATCGGGATATTTTTCTTGCAAATTTGCATTGGCGTCAATTATTTCTATGCCCATGCTTTGCACTTTCTCCAAGTTGTCATTTAGTGATGTCGCTGCCATGGTGGTAGATTTTACTCCAAAGCCCAAGTCTAAATGTTTTTTGACTGCTTGAAAGAAAGCTCCGCCCATATTTGTTCCGCTCAAAATAATTGGTTTAGCATCAGCACTTGCTTTTTCGATTGTACTTGCAATTAGTCTTGCAGGCGCTGGCAAAACAAAGCGAAACCAATTTTCCAAGTTAGTATTTGCTCTAACATATAAAACATCTTGTGTTCCACTACCAACATCAATAAGTAGTACATCTTCCGTATTTGATAATAAATTATTATTGTTCATTTATATTACTATATTTAATTAAGGCTAATGGTTTAGTATAATACAATTAATTTTCTAAGCATTTGTTGAACGTAAATTTTTAATTACATATTCAAGATCTTTTGCTGCGTCAATCAAGGCTTCAACAGCTTGCTCGGCTCTATTTTCACCTTCGGCTAATTCCTCTGTGGCATCAGTCATTTTTTCGATATTTTGTTTAATTTCCAATGAAGTTTGAGCTTGTTCTTCGCTGGCCGAGGCTATTGAGCGTATTTCATCGGCTGTATTATCAGCCAGTTGTTCGATAGTTGAAAGAGAAACAGAGGCTTGGTCAACAACACTTGCAGATTGATTTATAAATTCAGCGGCATCACGCATGGCATTCATGTTTGCATGGGTGCTTTCTTGTATATTTGTAATGGCCATATTTACTTGTTTGGTTGCATCCATGGTTTTTTCAGCTAGTTTTCTAACTTCATCTGCAACAACGGCAAAACCTCTTCCTGCTTCTCCTGCTCTTGCTGCTTCAATGGCGGCATTAAGGGCGAGTAAGTTTGTTTGGTCTGCAATGTCACTAATTACACTCATAATTACATCAATGGATTCAGCTTGAGCTCCTAAAGCTTCAAGGCCATCACGCATGGACAGGCTTTGTTCTTGAATTTGTGACATATTTGTGATTACATCACTCATAAATTTTCGACTTTGTTGAGCTTCTGAAAAAGTATTCTCAGCTAGACTTGCAGTTTTTGAACTACTCAAAGCCACATTAGAAACAACATTGTTCATCTCGTGTATTGAGTTATTAATTTGTGCTACTCTATTTTTCTGTGAATTGGTTAAAGATGTTGAAACTTCGATTTCTTCCAGTAATTGCTGAGCAGCCCCACTTAGTTTTTCAAAAACTTGATTGATCTCTTCTGCTGCTTGCAAAATACCTTCACGTTTTGCATTTTCACCTTTTATTTTAGCTTCTTCTGCTTCTTTAAATGAAATTTTAGAATTTGCTAAAGCTTGTTCAGCTTCATTTATTTTTTCATTTGCTGTTAAAATTAGTTCAGCGAGTTTGGCAACCATTTCCAATAAACTTTTATGTAATAAGCCAAGTTCACCTTTAAATTGCTCAGAGTTTTTTGGAATAGCATCTAAATTACCATTTGCTACAGAGTTTGATGCGTTTGCTAAAATTTCAACTGGCTTTGCTATTGTTCTGGCAAGTAAAAAAGCACAAACTGCTAAAATACCAATTAAAAATAGTCCGACTACCAATATGGTTAATGTAATACCCATGGCATCTGCAAAAACTTCTGATTCTTCTTGAAGCATAATGTAGGTCCAGCCTGCATCATCTTTGTATACGTCAATAAGCCACATGGCCTCATCAAAGGAAATATTTTCAAAATCTTGAGTAAAATTATTAGATTTTGCTGCTTTTTCAAGTTCTCCAATTAATCCTTTTGGTAAATCACTAAAAGTTCTGCCAAGCCAAGAACCTTCATTCCCTCTGGTTTGAGCACTAATAAATTGACCGAAAGGGTTGATTAAAATCATATATCCTGTTTCGCCAATTTTAGCAGAACCAACTTCTTCACTTAATGTACTTAGAGTAAAATCAATTGCTGATGCGCCAACCATCTCGCCGCTACGCATAATTGGTGCAACAACAGTTGTAACTACATCGCCGCTATCGGAAAGGTAGGCATCTGTCACAATGGTTTTACCTGCTGCCTTTGCATCAATATACCAAGGACGCTTACTAGGATTAAATCCTTCAGATAATGTATCATCAGGGGCTTGAGTTATTCCGCCTTTATAATTTGATACATATACAAGAAAGTAATCTGAAAAATTATTTTGCATATTTTGTAAATCGTTAAAAAGCGCACGTTCTTTTTCCGGTAAGGTTGCACCATTTGTTTTTATTCCGCCTGGAATATCAACATAAATGGAAATATCTTCTAATGTATTTTGTAGTGTTTTAGAGCTTGCAATGGATTCAGCATTGGATTTTGCCGAACTTAGGTAAAGGGCAACAAAAGAGGCCATTTGTTTAACTTGTGAAGTTGCTGATATTTTAAATTGATTTGTTAAAGCTTGTTTGACTTCATAATTTACCATTATAGTTATGCCACTTACAGTTAAAATAACTGCAAATATAATAGCTAGGGTAATTTTAGTACCAATACGCATAATAGCCTCATATAATCTTGATTGTAGTTGTAATACAAAATTTTTAAATTTGCCTTAGTACTAGAAGTATATCTGTAGCTTTTAATTTGTCA
>CAYJHF010000194.1:0-3168 GCA_964369905.1 uncultured Mailhella sp.
GCAACGTGCCTTTGTAGAAAAAGTCAAAAATTGACTTTTTCAGCGTGAACTAAGTAGGCTAATTAGAATATAACTATAAAAAGAGGGGAAAGTTTTCCCCTCTTTTTATAATCAAACTAAATTTTCAATATAATAATTTCATCTAAAATTAATATGTTCACTATCTTGGAGTCACAATGATTAGAAATCGTGAAAGTGTTGCTGATACAGCAGAAAGGATTAAGAAAATTAGGCCTGTTCTTGAGCCCATGATTAAAAGCTTTGAACCAATCTTTAGTGCTAGGGCAACATTACCTGTGACTTTAGTACCACTTGTGGAAAAGTGCAAGCTTCGCTTACCAAACTTTACTGAAGAATATTACACTAATGGCCGCTCACTTCTTTCCAATATGCCTTTAGAGGGCTTTGAAACAGTGCTAAATGGGGCTGCAAAAGTAATGCTACCCCTACTTGCAAAGTTGGAATATTTAAAACCATTTATTCCAAGTATTAAAAAATATTTTGCTGACTCGGCTAAGAAAATAACAGCCAAAACCAAGCCTGAAAATATACCAAACTATCCGCACAAAAGTTATAAATTAGCGGAAGCCTATATTGCAAATGATGCTAAAATAGTTGAAGAGTTAGCCAAAGATTTGCAAGTTCCGGATCAAGCCTTGCTTTTTGTCTTTCACTTTATCCTAGCTCCATCTATCCAAGCCTTAGCCATGGTTAGTTTTCCAACTTTAGCCACTGACGCTGAACTTGATGAAGAAAATGTAACAAAGAAACAAACACCTCCATGGGACGCCAATGCTAATTGGAAAGAGGGCTATTGTCCTGTTTGTGGCTCTTTTCCCTCAATTTCTTATCTTGACAGAGCCTTAGTTGATGAAAATAATCAATTCCTATCCGGTGGTGGGGGTAGAAAATATTTACATTGTTCCCTTTGTGGCATTAATTGGCAATTTAAACGTGGTACTTTTCCGGCCTGTAAAGAATAAGGCCCTGATGCCATATAAATTATAAAGGAAGCCAAAAACGAATATGATGAACGCATAGACTGGTGCACCAAGTGTAAAAGCTATTGCCCAAATATTGACCTTAGGGTGCGTGGAGTACGTCCAAACTTTGACATGATGGCCCTTGGCATGATGCATCTTGACATTATAGCAGCTGAAAAGAAACTTTTGCCTCTCAGCCCTGCTTTTTGGAACGTGTTCTAATCAGGTATTAACAAACTTTGTTTGAAAAAACAAACTTTTATTAGCAAATTATATTTAAAATGCTTTAATCAGCATTTTTATTAATAAATAAATTAAGAATAATTAGTTTTAAGATTTAAGGATTTAAAATGAATATAGGTGCATATACTTTTCAAGAATTTAAGCAATTGGCAGAAAATTTTCATGGCTATGCTGCTCCCGGTCTTTTAATTGGTGGTTATATGGTGGAAAAAGCTAAATCACTTCTTCCGGAGGGTACACTTTTTGAAGCTGTGGTTGAATCTTCAAAATGCTTACCTGATGCTGTACAACTTTTAACGCTGTGTTCCACTGGTAATATGAGAGTTAAGGTTGAAAATCTCGGACGCTACGCCGTTTCCCTCGGAGATAAACACACAGGGGAAGGGGTAAGAGTTAGTGTTGACCCCATTGCTCTAAAAAACTATTCTGAAATTTATGCTTGGTTTTTCAAAACAAAAGCTAAGAAAGATCAAGATGTAGCCTTACTTGAAAAGCAAATTGAAGAAGCGGCAGATAAAATTTTTAAAGTTGAATATGTCACAGTTTACCGCCGATTTTTAGGACATAAACACATGGACGCCATAGGTGTTTGTAGCCTGTGCAATGAAGCCTATCCTCTTAGTGACGGCCCCATCTGTCGTGGTTGTCAAGGCGAAGCACCATATATGCTTAGAAAGGTAGAAGCAGAAAGTGTTGATAAATGTATGCCAAGCTCAGCAAATTCTGAAATACCACAAAAAGCTAGCCCAAGCAGTGTTAAAATTGTGCCTGTGGAAGAAGCAGTTGATAAAATTGTAGCCCATGATATGACAAGAATAGAGCCCGGAGTCTTTAAAGGGCCTGAATTTAAAGCCGGACAGAGAATTTCAGTTGGTGATGTGTGCAGACTTCAACAGATGGGACGTTTTCACGTTGCCATACACGATGAAAACACTAATCTTTCCGATGAAAACCTAATCCATGAAAATGAAGTGGCAGAGAACTTTGCCAGACGCATGGCCGGAGAAAATGTAAGCTATGAATTACCTCCAAGAGAAGGTAAAATAGACTTTGTTGCCGAGTGTGATGGTGTTCTTAGCCTTGACTATAAAAGATTGGAACAATTTAATATGGTTCCTGAAGTAATGCTGACCACCCGTCAAGATGGTATGTTAGTCAAAAAAGACTCTCGCATTGGCGGAACAAGAGCTATTCCCCTTTACTTATCCACCAAGTTCTATCAACAAGCCATGCAGGTTTTAGCAGATAAACCAATTATGCAAGTTATGCCCCTTAGAAAGGCAAAAGTAGGTATTTTAGTAACCGGAACTGAAGTTTTCCAAGGTATTATTGAAGACAAATTTATTCCCATAATTACAAGCAAAGTAACAGCTTTACAGTCTGATGTTGTGGCAAGCAAAATTGCCCCGGATGACAAAGAAGCCATGAAAAAAGCCATAGAAGAACTAAGAAAAGCAGGTGCTGATTTATTGATTACTACAGGTGGACTATCAGTAGACCCAGATGATGTAACCAAATCAGTTTTACTCGAGGCAGGGCTTACAAATGTCCTGCACGGCGTTCCTGTTCTCCCCGGAGCTATGAGTTTAATTGGCTATATCCCACCCAAGGATAAGTATACAGCTATGCAAGTTATTGGAGTTCCTGCCTGTGCTCTTTACAGCAAAACTACATTCTTTGACCTTATTCTTCCAAGAATGTTAGCTAATTGTGAAATTACTCGTGCTGACCTAGCCCGCATGGGAGAAGGTGGCTACTGTATGTCCTGCCACATCTGCACTTGGCCAAAATGTTTCTTTGGTAAATAAAAATATAATTTTTTATTTTCTTGGAGCTTTGCCCCTCAACCTTGGTAAATCTTTTTTGGGGGGGGGGGGGGGGGCCCCCCCCCCCCCCCCCCCGCGGGCGGGGGGGGGGGGAACGAAGTATTATTTTATATTAT
>CAYJHF010000195.1:0-548 GCA_964369905.1 uncultured Mailhella sp.
GGAATAAGGGCATAGTATTCCCAAATTGGCAAAATTCCCGCTTGTAGATTTATTGTAAAATTTTGGCCAAGGTATGAAGTTTCAGAGAATAAAATGTCTAAAGTTTGTAAATTTATAGGAGTAAAAAAGCAAATAAAAACAAATAAACCAAGCATTAAAACTCCTGCCAATAAAGAGCGTTTAGCTTGGGATTTTAGCAAAATATTATAATAGTCCCTACCATAATCATCTTTATTTCTTCTTATAATCATAAAAAGCATACTCAATATATGAGCTACAAAAAGTCCCATAAAAAGACAAGCAAAAAAGTAGAGAATAAAGGGTAAATTATTAAAGTTAGTTAGCCATAAAATTACATCTGCCTGATTAAGCCAATTGCCCACAAATGGGATATTGCACATAAAAGCCCATGAAAGAAAAGCAATAAAGAACCACTTAAAAAAACCAACAATTAAATTAAGCTTTAGGAAAATATTTCTAAAAGCCTTAGTGCCTCTTGCTACAATTAAGGAAAAAACTCCACTGGTAAAAAATAAAGCCGTTAACAA
>CAYJHF010000195.1:558-2839 GCA_964369905.1 uncultured Mailhella sp.
AATAAAAACAATATATTCAAATTATTTGGATTTATAAAATATTTAACTATCGTTCCACCTGAAATAAAATCAAAAACCAGAGCATGGGCCATTAATAATGACAGTAAGGCATTTAATGAAGCTAAATGTTTTACACTTTTATCATATATGGAACTTTTTAGTTTAATTGACAATAACCTATTTTTTTCAGCCACAAAAGGAAGACTGGCAATACTAAGTCCAAAAAAAGTGGAAACACAGAGGATTAGAAGAGATATTTTCAACATTTTAAATCCATTGGTTAAAAGTTTAAAAAAAAATCAATTTGATGATTGCAAGCTTTAGCCAAGTAAAGTATAAACATCTATGTGAACATCTGCAAGTATTCTTGTGGAAGTTTAACCTGATACTTAAAAATAAAAAACAAAAACATATTATATAACAGCATATTGTAGTTATTTTTATATAGTTATAATTAGGATTTAAAGTGCGTAAATTATCATGGGGAATTTCTCTTCTAATTCTTTGGGGTTTGATTTTAACGCTATGCGTTGGAATTTACCTATACTATCTGCAGCCCATGCGACTTGGACAAACTGTTTCTTCTATTATTGAAGAAAAACTCAATTTATCTCCCCAAATTAAAATTATTAAATTACAAATTTTACCAAATCCATCAATTATTTTAAAAGATGTAATTTTGGAACATGAAGAAAATAATATTAAAGTAAAAGTTGAAGAAATTAATGCAAACTTGAGCTGGAAAACAATTTTAGCGGCTAAGCCTATTATTAGCACTGTTGAGGTTTTCGCTCCAAGTGTGAATATTATTTCCCCAAAACCTATAATAAAACCTAAAGAAATAAGCCCAACTAAGGAGAGCAATAAACAAAATTTAGAAGAACAACAAGAAATTATAGCTCAAAATATGAATAAAATCGTCCAAAAAATCACTAATTTTGAATTGCCATTTTTTTTAAGAGATACAGAAATTTATATCAGAAATGGGAATTTTTCTCTTACCTATCCAGCTCAAGATGAACTTTTAAGCCTAAAAAACCTCAACCTTGATTTTAGACTGCCGGGTGTTGTTGATGGACATTTAGACTTAAGGCTTGAGGAAATAAAATTTTTATCAAAGCGTAGCCCTGACATAATACTTGAAAAAACAGTTTTTAGGGCAACTGAATTAAATTTAAACTCTGAACATCTGCTGGCAAAAACCCATTTCCAAACTTTTTTTCAAATGGGTTCATTACAAAAATTAAGAGAAAGGCCAATTAAAGAAGCATATCGTTTCTTTCCCATGCCGACTCCGGCAAGGTTAAGTCTTACAACTACCCTATCCTATAATAAGAACAGGCAAACCCTCAACTCTCAAGGTCTCTTACAAGCTAAAATTGCCCTTCCAATGAATAAACATAATACTCCCATTGAAGTTTTTCTGCCCTTTGATTTTGTAGGAACTCAAAATAGCACAACTAATATGTTAAATCTTGCCGATGAAAATCTAGATAACTCAGCTTATCGAAAAGCATTTCTTCATGAAAATAATAATTTACCCCAAAAAGCCCTTACAATTCCATCATTACATATTGACAGCATAAATGTAAGAGATGCTTATATTAAAATTGATGGTGATAGCTTTAATGTAAACGGTGAACTTCTCGGACTATACCCTCTTTCTCCCCTCTTTCAAGGCAGTGCAACTGTGCATAACTTTAGTTTAATGCGTTGGTTTGGTTCCACTAGAAAAATGAGTGGTGGCTTATATAATGCCCTAAACAATATAAAGGGTGAACTTGACTTTATTGTTAATAAGCGAGGTGTGTTTGCTCCACGTATGAAAGGAAGTGTAATCGGACTTGAGTTTGAAGGACTTGGCTCTTGCGGTAATTTTCTTAAGCCTGACATTGCCATCAAAATAAGGCCAACTGCCAATACAATTAAAAAAGGAATTATTGATCTAAATCCCCTTTTTCCTGAAATTAATGGAATAAAGGTTGATAGGGTTGAATTACCTCCACCGGCCATACCAAGCAGAACAGCAGCTGATCTTTCTCCTAGTATATTTGTGAATTATCACATTGATATAAGTGTGCCTCAGGCTAAGGCTTGGAAACTGACGGCAGGAGAAATAAATACTTTAATTTCACCTAATCAAGATGAAACACCAACCATACAGATAACTGTTGATAAACTATACACTGGTAAAGCAAATGCTTTTGTAACTTTAAAACAAGGTGACAATAATATTGAAGCTAATACTGAAAAAGTTAATCTAGGCCATGTAATGAAAGAT
>CAYJHF010000195.1:2849-3132 GCA_964369905.1 uncultured Mailhella sp.
AAAGCAACAGTTGATTTATCTGGAAATGAAATTAAAACCATTTTAACCTCACTAAAAATAAAGGCTGAAGGAGAAATTTTAGACGGAAGTTTTAATACTCCTGATGAGAATATAGAAACTTTTAAAGTAACCTATTTTAATATGGATACAGAGGCAATGCCTTTTGAAGACATTAATGCCCCGCTCCCCCCCCTCTTTCAATTGGCAGGAAACTACTTTTTTTCCATGCAAAAAGAAGAATTAAAAGCTGAAATTTCTACCTCAGCAATCATTGATCTTAGTA
>CAYJHF010000196.1:0-3129 GCA_964369905.1 uncultured Mailhella sp.
TCTATCACCTGCAAAGGAAAAGGCATAGTTTGCTGTACGTTTAGCATAATCTGTCCAGTTCTTGCGTTTCTCATCTTCTCGCCAGCGTGGTGCTTCATCTCTTATTGCTTGTTCTATGCTTGCTTGACTGTGTCCGGTGGCTCTCATTCTAAGTGCAATCATGGCATCAACCCTTGAATTATCTTCAATGGATAGGTGGTTTCGGATATTATCAAAATGTCTGTTATAAGCCGTATTTGCACCTACAGTTGAATATTGTGTAGAATCAATAAGTTGTTTTCTTTTGCTTTGCATTTTTTCTTTTCTTTCTTGTGCGGCCACAATATGTTCATCATTAATTTTTTCTGATATTCGCAAGGCCTTTGCACATTCTATTTGCACGGATTTTATGGCTCGCACTTCCGGATATGTTCCATCAGCTCGCCGATGTTTTGGCTTTTGGTTCTCAAAACCCGGAATACGATGGGGGTGAATGCAACCGCTTAAATTTTTATCACCGTATTTTTTATTCAGTCTTTCCGTCAGCCTATTGCCAACATCTTTATCGTATTCTGTGCCTAGTTTTGGAATTGTCAAAATGGCTTGAAAGTTGTTGGGGCTACTTTCAATAATTGTGGCAGGCTTGTAACCATTTGCCAAAAATTCTTCTAATTTTTCCTTATCCATGTCATCTATAAGGATATGATGTTTTTTATCTGATAGCGGAGTAAGGTAAATATTATTGCCCTTTGACTGGATTTTTACCATTTCCTTAATTCGTTCTTGGAGCTGTTCCGGACTAAAGCCATTGACTTGGTATTGTTTATCCAATACAAACCCTAATTTTGTTCCATCGTCTTTCATTTTTATGCAAGTCACCCTATATCTATCTGCTTGCACACCATTATGATATTTTAAGAAATCTGTAGCTTGTTTCATGTCGTTCACCCTTGATATTTCCTTTTCCTGCTTAATTACTCCCTGCAATTCGTGATTTGTAACTTCCATATTGTGTTTAAATGCAAATTTTGTGGCCAATTTTTTGAAGAAATCATCTCCATAGAGTTTTAGTTTTTTCCACCCTTTTTCTGATAATAATTTCATTATATTATTAAGAGAATATTGGCTTTTTACTTCTAGCCTATCTTTATTTTGTGTGTTTTCTATATAATTTTTATTTCGTTCATATCGCCATTCATCAAGTTTTCTTTCTCCGTGATTTTCTTTTAACCAGTCAATAAATTTTGGAATAGCAGTTGGAGTTTTATCAGGTTTTATTCCAAGGGATTGCTGATTTTTTTTCACAATTTTATTTTGATAAGCTATAAATTTTTCATTTTGATATTTAAACCATAGGTCTAAGTTTGTGTCGCTGATTGCAGTGGCTCCGTTCCATCGCATACGATTATTGCTTTGTCTAAGTGCTCCATAAAGCGTTGGCAATACAGCTTTAAGTTCTCTATCATTATTTCTTTTTCTGCGTTTTCTACCGATAAATCCCTGTAAGAGTTCTTTGTCTCTAAGTACCAAAGGGCATTTGGGCATGAGGTGCATTGGACGTTGGGATAAAATTTTAACAGGCTTAATACTTTGCTGTTTATCTCCACTTGGTTTTCTTCCACTTCCGAATTTTGTGGCTGAGTTGTCTTTGATAAATTCTCTTCGAGTATCTCCTGCGTTTGCTCTTCCGTCATTTCCTGTGTGTTGTATAGTTCCAACATCTCGTCTGTTATCTCGTGGTTTCCATTTTCCATACATATTCTCCAATTCAAAAAAGTTTACTGTTTTAATTGCTAATAAAGGGGGATTGTGTCTATTTTGTTCTTCAAATTTTCCCAATTTCTTTTCCATTTTGCTTAGGGAAAAATCCCTAGAAACTGATGAAGCCTTGATGTGAACATCATCATCAACAATTATTAATGCTCCACTGCCTTTTTTTTCATATTTCATTCCGATTTTATCTAAGTTTGTATGCAGTTCATTCCAAGATTTAGATTTCCTGATTATTTCCTCACCACTTTCTTGGGCTTTTCTTATGGCAGATTTTTCACCATAGGAAATTTCAAAGGTTACCGCTTTTTGTTCCACTTTTTTATTTATTTTGTTTGAGTTTGCTCTCAAAATATTTCCATCTTCATCGCAAGTATATCTTGAATTTGGTGTTGATTGCCAACCTTGTTCATGCTCAACTTTTGCACAAATTTTATGCAAAACTTCAATATCCAGATTATTATTTATTCTGGTTATTTTCTCGGTATCAAGGTCAATTTTATTCACTGCCAAGTGTAAGTGAATATTTTTTGTATTATCATGTACACCATAAATAATTTGATTATTGTGTAGCCCTGTTTGTTCACAAAAAATATCCACAACATCTTCAATCTGTTGCTGTGTTGGTTGCTCATTTTCTGCCCAAGAAAATAAATAGTGTTTCACAGGTGATGGTGATTTTGTATTAACAGTTACAAGAGCAAGCATTTCTTCTCTTTGAGTATTATAGTCATCAAATACAAACCCTCTTGCACCCATATAAAGCAACTTTTCTTCATTGTTTTTTGTTGTTGGTGCAACAATATAATCGATTAAATCAGACACGGATCGGATTTTTGATTTGCCTTTTATTTGTGTTTCTATTTTTTTAGGAATCATTTCTTGACCTCGTAGCCGGAGGAAATTTTGTTGATGAGATTTTGGATTTCATTTAATGTCTGTTTCATTTGTGTTGAGCATTGCTCTTTTTCATAATTATTTAATTCTGAATTTTTTACTGTTTGGAAATTATTTTTTAGAAGGCCACCCTGTCTTCTCAACTCGTTGATTAGTATTTTTTCAACTTTAGGAACAATTTTAATATTCTGGATTTTGTTCCGCACAAGGTTTGAAACGCTTTGTCCTGCTATTTCAGATTGAAAGCGAAGATTGTCTTTTTCTTTCTTGGTTATTCTTAAATGAATAACCTCTGTATACCTCTGTGTATCCATTTTCTTTCCTTATTAATTGCGATAAGTGCAACGCAGAGCAATTAGGGTTTCCAAAGGGATTTCCCTTTAGAAGTTTATCATTTTCCCTTCCATGGGAATAATGACCAACTTGCCAATCTGTATTAAACTGCCTTCGATTATTAAAATTGAACGATACTCATTTTACCAA
>CAYJHF010000197.1:0-3024 GCA_964369905.1 uncultured Mailhella sp.
AGTGTGCCTTTCTGAAAAACACAAAAATTGTGTTTTTCAGCGTGAACTAACTTAGTGTTTTTATAAAATTATACTGTCTCAATTTGGAGTAAATAATGGATAAATCCATAAAAACCAAGTCATCGAGAAAATATCGTATTTTGCACGAAACAAATAAGCGCTTGCGCATAGGTGCAAAACTGTTAATGCATCCTGATCTTGATGTTAATTATTTACAAGCCACATTTTCAACTTTGCCCGGCCTTACTTCATGTAGAGTAAATCAAAAATGTGCTTGCATAATAATTGAGTATGACGGTACTTTGGAAAACAAAAATCGCATTTTAGACTATATGGATAATTTTCCGGCGGAAGCTTTCCAAAAAACGCCCCATGAAAATAAAGATATAAAATTACCTGAAGTAATAGGACAATCATTAATTGCACTAAGCACCCCCTTGCAAGGTAATAAAACAAAGAAGTTTTTAGGTTGGTCTCTTGGTTTACCTGTTATTTTGCATGGTATTTCCACACTATTTAGTAAGGGTATTAAAGTTGAAGTTTTAGATGCTTCAGCCATTATATTTTCTTTACTGCGAAAAGATTATACAACTTCAAACTTTATTGTTGCTTTGTTAGGCATTGGAAACTACCTTGAACAGTGGACAGAAGAACAATCGGATAATTTATTAAAAGCCTTGCTAAAACCACAGGTGGATCAAGTTTGGGTTGAGCGTGATGCTGTTGAAGTTAGTATTCCTTTTTCCGAACTGAAAATTGATGACATTGTAATTTGCGGAACAGGAGAACTTTTACCCATTGACGGTATAATTGTTGATGGAGAGGCAGCTTTAAATCAAAGCTCCATAACAGGTGAATCATTGCCCCGTCATGTTAGGGCAGGCGATGAAGTTCTCTCCGGTGCTATTGTGGAAGACGGAAGACTTAGAATTATAGCCAAAAATGTTGGTCAAGAAACCAGCATGGCCAGAATTAATCGCTTCTTAGAAAACTCTTTACGCAATCCATCGCAATCGCAAAAACAAAGCGCCATATTGGCTGATAGATTAGTTCCAATAACCTTTGGACTTGGAATTTTACTTTTTGCTCTAACCAAGGACATAGGGCGAGCAGCCTCAGTTCTTACTGTGGATTATTCTTGTGCCATTAAACTAGCTGCTCCCATTGCTGTAAAATCAGGAATGTATACGGCAGGGCAAAGCGGAGTTCTATTAAAAGGTGGGCAAGCCTTTGATAAAATTTCTAAGATTAATACCTTTGTTTTTGATAAAACCGGCACACTTACCAAGGGCGAACTTGAAATTGTGGATATAATACCACTAGAAAATTCCCACGAAATGCTTGATGCTCAAACATTATTGGCACTCACAGCCGGAGCTGAAGAACATTATGGACATCCTGTGGCTAAAGCCATTGCCCTAGAAGCCAAAAATCGAAATTTAGCCCTGCCCGAAGTTAGTCAAGTTGACTTTATTGTGGCTCATGGTGTTTCAGCCTTTATTAATGATGAACAAGTTCTGGTTGGTAGCAGACATTTTCTTGAAGAGGACGAAAAAATAAATTGCCAAGCAGCAGACAAATATGATGCCAAGCTAAGAGCTGAAGGTAAATCTATTTTGTATATTGCAAAGCAAGGGCAATTGGTGGGTATAATTACTTTGCGCGATGAAATTAGAGAAGAAGCAATTTATACCCTTTCGGAATTAAAGAAACGCGGAATTAATCATATTGTTATGTTAACAGGTGATCACAAGGACACAGCCAAAACCATAGCCGAACAACTTGAATATATTGATGAAGTCCATTGGGAGCTAAAGCCCGAGGATAAAGCAAGCATTTTGTATAAAATGCAAAGCGAAGGTAAATTGATTGCCTTTGCGGGAGACGGAGTAAATGATGCTCCTGCCCTACTTTCAGCCGATGTTGGAGTTTGTATGCCTAAAGGTGCAGATTTAGCCCGAGAATCTGCTCAAGTTGTTTTGCTGGAAGAAGATTTGCGAACATTGATTACAGCTAGAGATATTGCGGTACAAAACCAAAAGGTGCTCAAAAACACTTTTTATGCCACAGTTGGCGCCAACTCGTTTATTTTGCTCTTGGCCTCCCTTGGTAAAATAAATCCTGTAACTTCTGCCCTCTTGCATAATAGCAGCACCATAGGAATTTTGACCTATGCAGCCAAGGCAGCAAAAATAAAAAACCATAAGCCATAAGGGTTTTACTATGTACACTAATTTTAGCAATGCTCCAAGTTCTACCACCTTGCATATTGAGAAAATTTCAGACTTACAACTTGAGAGTGAGCTTTTTCGGATTGGCCTAGTTCAAAATAGTGAAATAATAAGAATGGATGCTGAAGCTGATGTGCACACTTTTAGAATAAAGACTTCACGGGGAGAAACTACTTTAGCCGGAGGCATGGGCGGAAAAATAGTTGCCCACCTCGACGATGGAAGAATTATTCCACTTATTGAAATGCGCCCAAAAGAAACAGGACATATTGAAGCCATTGAAGCAGGTGAAGAACTAACTTCTGCTCTAAAAACACTAGGTGTTGAAAATGGTGAAGAAATTCAGATGCTCCGCTGTTTGCCTCCCATGGAATATATAGCCTTGGTGGAAAATAAAGGCAGGGTTCGCCTTTCAGAAGGCATGGCAGCAAAAATTATTGGAAGCATGGGCAAAAAAGATAATTGCCAATTTACTAATGCCGGAAAAGGCTTGAAGTTTAACGTAAAAGAGATTATTGGCGGTAAGAATGCCATTAAAATTATGCAGGCCTATAATATTAAACCCAATGATGTAATTTATCTTGAATCGGTTAAAAATGCTTCCACTTATCGCATGGGGCAAGGTGAACATTTTATTTTGGTTACAAAAGAAGGACTTAGGCTTTATTTAAAAAAGGATCAAGCCGACGCTCTTACAGTTTCTTACGAAGAAAACCTTACATAATCCTTTCAAGAAGTTTTTAAGTACCAACATTTAAAGAAGATGTAATCTTTGCAAGTAAAGCCATTAATG
>CAYJHF010000198.1:0-2984 GCA_964369905.1 uncultured Mailhella sp.
TGTCAATCAAGTTTTGCACGCCTAATGTATATCCACTTACTTTAATAGGTGTATTATGCCTTAGCTATATTATATCGGTTTTATCACCCTTGGAAATTTTAAATACTGCACTCTCAAAGGCCGGAACATGATAAAGTTCATTTAATTGCACTGTAAAATCATCAACTTGAGCAGATTCTCCACGCTTCAAAACAATTTCTTGTTCTAACTGATAAGGACCTGAAATAGCCACACCAAAGCCCATCATAGCAAAACCAATATGCACTAAACAAGCTGAAATTTTACTATATTTTACATGATAAAGGTATAAGGCCCAGCTCAGCATACAAGCAATTGAAACACTTGCACCCATTAAAGCAATAGCCTTGTGCACATCAAAGAAAGTCCAACAAATAAACATACTAAGCACAAAAACAATGGCAACTGCCCCAAAATACATTTTGTTTACAAGTTTACCGCTCCAAGAAATCCAAGGACAGATGGCAAGTATGGCCAAGAGCACTGTTAACAAGGGCATAATAGTTGTATTATAAAATCCAACATTTAACCCAACTGATGAATCACTGCCAATGCCAAACAAAGTATTTGGCAATACACTAATTACAGGCCACAAAGTTGCTAGCATAATAATAATACTTATGGTTACAAGCAGTAATGAGGTAGCTAAAGCAAGTCCCTCTCTACTTTCAGGCCCACCAAAAGGTTCTTTGCCTTTTGGCATAAGCAGACAAATAGCAAAAACAGCAAAGGTGGTAAAAAGCACATATATGCCAATGGAACTACCTACCCCGCCCCCAAAGGCGTGTACAGATTCCACCACATTTCCACGCACTAACCAAGTGGCAAAAAAAGCAGAAACGTAAGCTAAACCCATTAAAAGAGTGTGTAATCTTTTACCTTTATTGCGATAAGCTGACAAAAGGCCAAGATGAATGGCTGCAGTTGCAAAGAACCAAGGAATTAGTGAAGCATTTTCCACAGGATCCCAAGCCCAGTAACCGCCCCAACCAAGTTCCATATATGCCCACCAAGCACCTAAAATAATACCGGCTGAAAGCATAAGCCAAGCAAGTAGCATAATATTTAAAGTACATTTATGCCATGAAATTTCAGTTGTTCCATCTTTATTTGCCATTACTTGAGCAAGAGCCAAACAGGCAGGAATTGTAAAACCACCATAACCAAGTAAAAGCAAAGGAGGGTGAAAAATCATACCCGGGTGTTGAAGCAAGGGAATTAACCCCCGTCCCTCCAAGGGAGCCGGATCAAGAATTAAAAATGGATCATTGGCAGTGGTCAATAAATAAGAAAGAAAGGCAATACCTATAAAGTAAAAGAATAAATACCAAACTCTGGTTTCTTTGCTCAGTTTTTTATAATGACTGCTATACTGAAAAAATAGTCCACAAAGCACAACGCTAAGTGCCCAAAATAAAAGAGAACCTGCTTGCCCACCCCAAAAGGCTGTCAAACGATAAAAAATCGGTAAGGTGCTGTCACTATAGTTATAAACATATTCAAACCCAAACTCATAACTATAAAAAGCATAAAATAGTACAATGGAGACAAATATAAAAATTATTGAAATAACAACATTTATATTTTCAGCCAGAGCACAGCTACAATGTTTTTTATAAAGAACTTGATAAGCAATAAAAGCACAGCCAAAAACTGTCAAGAAAAGTGTAAATAAAAGTAAATTATGTGAAATGCTTGCTAAAGTAATCATGAATTTTCCATAAATTGATTGTTAAATAAAAAGGACTGCCTTTTCAACCACCAAACAACCTTTCTTAGTAATATGAAAAAAGGGTAAGGTAAAGTTAAATAGGTAAACTAATAGAAATAACTTAGTTAAGTTTGATTTTCTCGGTTATCTTTTTCGTATTTTGAAGGGCATTTTGTCATTAAGGTTTTAGCAACAAAAGCATTGTCTTGCATTACACCTTCAATTATTACTTCGACTCCGGCCTCAAAAGTGTCCGGAATTGTGCCCCTGTATTGAACAGGAATATATAGTGCTTGGCTTTCTGCATCAATTAGTTGAAATTTAACAGCTCGCCCATTGTCAATGATTTGCAAATTGTCGTCCGAAACCGTTCCAAAAAGCCTTGCTGCTTTAAGCTCGCTCTTCTCCATAGCCAAAGCTTCTGAAACATTCAGAAAATATACAGAATTTTGGGAAACCCCAGACCACACCATAAAGCCAATTCCAAAAACAAAAAGAATTAAAGCTACTGTATATATATTTTTTTTAGGCATATTTTTTCCTTATTTTATGGGAATAATCTCTAGTATTAGCATTTATTATAATACAGTAAAATTTTAAAGGCAAGCAGGAATTTAAGCATAAAACTTAGTTATTTTTTGAACAAAGGCTATTTTTCTAGCAAAAGCAAAAACTCTTCTTCGTTAAGAATTTTGATCTCTAATTTTTGAGCTTTTTCCAATTTACTACCTGCTTTTTCACCCACAACCAAGTAATCCAAGTTTTTACTTACTGCGCTAAGCAATTTAGCTCCGGCCTTTTCAGCCAAATCTTCATAGTAGGAGCGTTGCTTTGTTAAACTTCCGGTAAACAAAATATTTTTACCGCTAAGTGCAGTTTGGGAAATAATGTTTGCTTCCTGTTTTGGATCGAGCCCAACGTTTTTTAACTTTTGCAAAACTTTTTGCTTATTTTCATCTTTAAAATATGCTGTGATGGCTTTGGCCACCTCAGGCCCTATGTCCGGCAATTTTGTTAAATCTTCTATATTTGCCTTACTTATGGCCTCTAGATTATAAAAAGCTTTAGCCAAAGTTTTGGCCGTTTGTTCGCCAACTTGCCTAATTCCAAGGGCTGTGATTAGTTTATAGAGTGGTGCATTTTCCTTGGCATGGTTTAATGAACTGACAAAATTATCAGCAGAAACTTCCCCCATGCCCTCAAATGTTAAAAGCTGCTCTTTGGAAATAAAAAATAAATCGGCAAAATCTTCTAC
>CAYJHF010000199.1:0-2924 GCA_964369905.1 uncultured Mailhella sp.
CAAAAAATATTTTTGAGTCGAGCAGACTGTCGCTTCGTTTTTACGCAGAGGAAAGTCCGGGCTTCACAGGGCAAAATGCCGGGTAATTCCCGGGAAGAGTGATCTTTGGCAAGCGCAACAGAAAGTAGACCGCTCAAATAAACTCTTTGTGCAATTTATTGGGCATGGAATTTAGATTGAGTAAGGGTGAAAGGGTGGTGTAAGAGACCACCGGTTATTATGGTAACATAATAAGCCGGGCAAGCCCCACTTGAAGCAAAACCAAATAGGAAGACCGATCGGCCCGATCTATGGTTTTCGGGTAGGTTGCTTGAGAGTAAGAGTAATCTTATTCCTAGATGAATGACAGTCACAATACATTAGTATTGAACAAAACCCGGCTTATAGCTCGACTCAACTTTAATATATTTTCTCATGGCTAACTATGGAAAAAAAACAAACCTATGCCATTATTTTGGCCGCCGGAAGTAGTTCAAGACTCAATGGCCAAGTGAAAAAACAGTTTCTTAGTTTTAAAAACGCTCCTTTGTGGTGGCAAAGTGTTAAAACATTTTATTCATCACCCCATATTCATGGTATTGTTCTTGTTTTCCCCCCACTTGAAGAAGAGTTTTCAGAAGCTTGTCAAGAAGCTATGGAGTTACATCAAGAGCATAATCTTGGAATTCCAATTTATTTTACCAGAGGTGGAAGCACAAGGGCAAACTCCGTTTATAATGGTTTAGAAATTTTACCTAAAGATTGCAAATATGTTTTAGTGCACGATGCTGCTCGCCCATTTTTTTCAGCAAAATTAGTTGATGATTTAGTAAATTGCTTAAAGCAAGATCCAAGTAAAATGGCAGTAATTCCGGCTATTGAAGTTACAAATACTATTAAGCTTATCCACCCTACTTTTGAGGGGCAATATATAAACTTTGAAGAAGTTAACCAAACTTTGGAACGTAAACTTCTAAGAGCAGTGCAAACTCCGCAAGCCTTTTTATGCCATGAACTAATTAAAGCTCATCAAGAAGCTAAAAAAAACAATTTATCTAAAGAAATTACTGATGATGCAATGCTTATGGAATATATGAAACATAATGTTTTCATTATAAAAGGGGAGAAGGACAATAAAAAAATAACCAATACTGAGGATTTACAATTGCTTGAAACAAAAACAAAACAAATTCCTTGCACAGGTTATGGTTATGATGTACACCGCTTTGGCGGTGATCGACCCTTTATTCTTGGTGGAGTAAAAATCCCACATAAACAAGGAATTCACGCCCATTCAGACGGAGATGTGCTTATGCACGCCCTTATGGATGCTCTTTTATCCTGCCTATGCCTTGGTGATATTGGTACACATTTTCCCGATAGTGATAAACAATACGAAAATATTTCTTCAGCTATTTTACTTGATAAAGTCATGGACTTGTGGAAAAAACAGCCCATAGAATTATGCCATGTGGATTTAACTATAATAACTCAAAGCCCAAAAATTAGTCCTTTTGCCAAAGAAATTCAAAAGAATATGTCCAGACTACTTGGGATTTCAAGCAATATGATTAATGTAAAAGCAACTACAGAAGAAAAGCTTGGTTTCACAGGGCAACACTTGGGGATAAAGGCTGTTGCAATTGTTAGTGCTCTAAAGAGCTAGTGTTGAAATATATGAAATACATCACTACTGTTCAGATAATTTTTTAGGATAATTTTTTGGGATAATTTTTTGGGATAATTTTTTGGGATAATTTTTTGGGAAAACCTTTTTTGAAAAAAAGGTTTTCCCAAACCATGTAAAAATAATTATATTTTTATATGGTTGGGAAATGTGCTTTTGTAAAAAACTTTTGCAAGTAAATTACACTATCTTTTTTAATGCTTCAAAAGCTGCCTGTATACCATCAGGTTTATTGCCTCCGGCTTGGGCAAGGTCTGGTCTACCACCTCCTGAGCCTTCAATATGAGAAGCAATTTCTTTTACTAAGGTTGGAGCTGTGTATTTTTCGTGTAAATCCTTAGAAACATATAGTAATAAAGTGACTTTATTGTTTTCAGCACTGGCTAGGCAGGCAATTCCGCTTGGTAATTTACTGCGCACATTATCCATAAGTTCCCTAATAGCGTTTACACTCATGTTTGGAACTTGTTTAACCAGTAGTTTTACATTATTTACTTCTTGCACTTCTGAGATTAAATCTGTATTACTTCCTGATTTTGCTTTATCAACTTCTTTTCTAAGTTGTTTTAGCTCTTTTTGTAAGTTTTCAATTTTTGCCACAAGTTCACCAGGGCGTGCTTTTAAGTCGTGGCAAAGTTTTTGATTTTCCAGTCTAAGTTCTTGAGTTAATTTTAAATAATTCCAGCCAGTTAATGCTTCAATTCTGCGCGTTCCGGCTGAAACTCCTGCTTCTGAAGTAATTGCAAATGCTCCGATTTGTCCTGTATTTTTTAAATGAGTTCCCCCACAAAATTCGAGGGAGGTATTATGTTCTTGCCCAATGCTGACTACTCGAACATTTTCACCATACTTTTCACCAAAAAGAGCAATAGCTCCCTTTTGTCTTGCATTTTCTTGGCTCATTACTTCAGCTTCAACTGGCAGGGCAGCCATAATTATTTCATTAACTTTGCGTTCAACTTCAGCTACTTCTTCAGCTGTTAGGGAGGAAATATGGGTAAAGTCAAAGCGTAGCCTGTCAGGGCCAACCAGTGATCCGGCTTGCTGAACATGATCGCCAAGCACTTCCTTTAGGGTAGCGTGTAGAATGTGTGTACAAGTATGATTTCTGGCCGAAGCTATTCTTTCACCTTCTAAGACTTCAAGCTCAACTTCAGCATTTTCTTGCAATTTTCCATACTCAACCTTAACTTCATGGATAATAATTTCATTAATTCTAAGTGTGGCTTGAACTTCTACTTTTGTTCCACTTGCAAGT
>CAYJHF010000200.1:0-2904 GCA_964369905.1 uncultured Mailhella sp.
CCGTAAAGTGAGCCACAATTCACTT
Organism: uncultured Mailhella sp.; assembly: GCA_964369905.1. Classification (GTDB taxonomy): domain Bacteria; phylum Desulfobacterota; class Desulfovibrionia; order Desulfovibrionales; family Desulfovibrionaceae; genus Taurinivorans. Next base: position 26 of record CAYJHF010000200.1, read on the forward strand.
GTGGCGTCCACAACGTGGCACTTGAAGGCAACGTGCCTTTCTGAAAAAGTCAAAGATTGACTTTTTCAGCGTGGACTAGCATAGAAAAAACCCGTCATGGGGAATGGCCCAGACCACCATTGGTAAGGGAGTAGACGGGTTAAAAAGAAAAGGGTATTCCCCTCCCCTTTTTGTTTTAATTCACGCTAAAAAACCTAAATCTTTTATGCTCTATCAAAAACCCTGCATAAATAATTCTTCTGCGTTTTCAATTTCTTCGCTCTTCTCACCACCATCAACATTTATACCTGACTCTATGGAAGTGCCCTCATAAAATGGTAATAGTTCAGGTTTCTCTGACTCAGGGTTGGTTATAGTAAAATAAATCCCTTGAGGTAGTTCAAAGTCCCTATCGGGATAAAATACCAAAGCCTCTTTAGCATAGTCTATAAAAATTGGTAGGGCTGCACCTGTACCGGTTTCGCCTCTCCCCATGGATTCAATATGATCATAACCAATATAAGTTCCGGCTACTATATCAGGAGTAAAGCCTATAAACCAAGCATCTATTTCTTCATTGGTTGTTCCTGTTTTTCCGGCAATTGGCCTTTCAAGAACTTTAGCTCTTGTGCTTGTGCCAAATTGAACTGTTCCCTGTAGTAATTTAGCCATAATAAAGGCATTTTGTTCTGAAATAGCTGTTTTATGCTCTACAGCTTGCTCATATAGTAAATTTCCCCAAGGGCCTGTAACCTTTTGAATAAAGCGTGGCTTAGCCCTTTGCCCTTTATTGGCAAAAGCCGTGTAACTACTTACAGCCTCAATGGGTAAAATTACGCCAGCCCCAAGACTTGTAGATAAATAAGGTTTTATGTCTTCACCAAAATTGAGATCCAAGGCTCTTTGCACAACTTTATCCATACCAATTTCTTGTGCAACTCTTATGGTGCAAAGATTTCGTGACCTTGCCAAAGCCCTGTCAAATCTTATGGGACCCTCAAATTCTCCGCCATAATTTTCAGGCCTCCAGACTTCACCGCTATATTCATCACGCAATAAAATAGGTGCATCTAAAATAATAGAACCTGCAGTAAATCCATTATCCAAGGCAGCAGAATATACTATGGGCTTAAATGCTGAGCCTGGTTGGCGTTTAGCTTGAGTTGCTCTATTGAATTGATCTCCATCATAGCTAAATTCGTAGCCCCCAACCAAGGCTACCACATCACCAGTTTGCGGTTCAATGGCCACAAATCCACCTTGAACATTGGGATATTGCTCCAAGGCCAAAGGCAAAACTTTAGTAGCACCTGCACTTATTTCCATCAAGTCATTGTAATAAACAGTGCTTTTTTTAGATTTTTCGTCTGTGGGTAAGTTTAAAGAAGTCCAAACCACATCGCCAACTTCCAAAACCCTGCGTGCATCTTTAATGGCATCTTTTCGCCAAAGTCCATTCACTTCTTTATCAGGCTTTCTTGCCCAACCCATGGTTTTTACATCAATAAATCCGTTATATTCACCAATTTTAACCTTAGCTCCATTTTGGGCAACACTTATAACCAAGGCTTTTTGCCATTGATGTTTTTCAAATTTTTCCAAATCGAAAATATTATTCTCCAAATATGTTTGCATATCAGAAGCATTGACTTTTTCAATAGGGCCAAGCCAACCATGGCGTTTTGTGGCATCTTCAAGCCCTTTTCTCAAGGCTTTATCTGCATAATGCTGTTGAATTGGATCCATGGAAGTGTGTACAGTAAGCCCCATTTCATAAACCACATCAGGCCCATAAATTCCAAAATCAAACCCAAGGCTTGCGGAGCGTTCTTCATTAAAAATTTCCAATAATTGCCTACGCACCTCTTCTAAATACCAGCCACCTTCACGTCCCATAAAGGTTGGCATAGTTCCATAGACCAACTCCTCGTGTAAGGCATGGTCAAATTCCTCATCGCTAATCCAGCCTAAATCCCTCATTCTACGCAAAACGTGTTCTTGCCTGTCCTTGGCGGCTTTGGGATAGCGATAGGGATTATTAGCTGAAGGAGATTGGGGAAGCCCTGCCAACATGGCAGACTCGGCAATGCTAAGTTCATTGGCATGCTTATTAAAATATGTTCTGGCCGCAGCCTCTACTCCATAAGCATTATTACCTAAAAATATTTGATTTAAATAAATTGTTAAAATATCGTCCTTGGAAAGTTGTTGCTCCAAGCGAAAGGCCAAGATTGCTTCTTTTAGTTTGCGTTCATAACTTTTTTCAGGCGTAAGCATAAGCCTTTTAACAATTTGCTGAGTTATGGTGCTTCCGCCCTGCTTAATGCTTCCAGATTGAAAATTTGCCATTGCAGCCCTAAAAATAGCTACAATATTTATGCCAGGGTGCTCATAAAATTCAGAATCTTCCACAGCTAAAAAAGCTAAGGGCAAGTGGCCTGACATGGCGCTTAGTTCGATTACATAGCGTTTTTCACGATAAAATTGGCCGATTAAACTTCCGTCTCTGGCTAAAACAGTAGTTACTTGGGCCGGCCTATAATCAGCCACTTTGCTAAAGCTTGGTAAATCACTGGCTGCCCATTGATAAAGGGCAAAAGCACTGCCAAAACCAATCACAGCACAGAAAATTGCAGAAATAAAAAAGAATTTAAACAGTTTTCTAGCAAAACTTTTTGGTTTAACTTCTTTTTTCTGTTCAATACTTTCTTCTTTCTTTGGTTTTTCTTCTTGCAAGATTAAGTTATCAATATTGTTTAAATTTTTTTCTTCAGGTTTTTTATCTGCTTCCATAAAGGCTTTTCTCGTTACAATAAAATCCAAAAAGGAATTTATCTTTCATTACATAGTTCACGCTGAAAAAGTCAATTTTTGACTTTTTCTACAAAGGCACGTTGCCT
>CAYJHF010000201.1:0-2851 GCA_964369905.1 uncultured Mailhella sp.
AACTCGAAGCCAGTGTGCCTTTCTGAAAAACACAAAAATTGTGTTTTTCAGCGTGGATCCATTAGAGCTTTTCCACTAAAACTAATCATTCAATGCTCTAATATTTTAGCCCTCCTACACAAAATTGTGTAGGGGGGCTTTTTGGGAATTAAATGCCTTTTTTGTGAACAAAAAATCATTTTTTCTCAGAAAAATTCATTAAAAACAAGAAATGCACGAGAACTGAAAAACTAATCTTGACAGTTTTGTAAATTCTATATAAGTTACGGCATATTTTAGAGAGGATTGGAGGTTTTTTTATGATTACAGATTATTTTTACAAATTTGACAAAAATAATCCACCGGCAGCCAAAGTAAATTCCGGTGAAACATTAACCTTAAAAACTCTTGATTGTTTTTCAAACTTAATTAAGTGTGACAAAGACACAGTTAAGGAATTTGATTTTAACAAAGCAAATCCAGGCACAGGCCCCATTTACATTAATGATGCAAAGCCCGGAGATGTGTTAAAAGTTGAAATTTTAAAAGTTGATGTTAACAATCAAGGTGTTGTTTCTACCATTCAAGGTATTGGCCCTTTATATCACAGAGCCGAAGATAGAACAAGGGTTCTTGATGTGGTAGACGGCAAGTTTAAGCTTGGCAATATTGAAATGGAAATTGATCCCATGGTTGGAGTAATGGGAGTTGCTCCGGCCGGTGAAGCCATTCCTTGCGGATATGCAGGGGATCATGGCGGAAATATGGATTGCAAGCTTATCACAGCAGGTGCTACTTTGTATTTTCCTGTGCAAGTTGAGGGCGCTTTATTTATGCTTGGCGATTTGCACGCTAAAATGGGTGATGCTGAACTTTGCGGAACCGGACTTGAAATTGCCGGTGAAGTTACTGTGAAACTAGAGCTTATAAAAGGCAAAAGCTTGGCTTTACCTATACTTGAAACAAAGGATAAGTGGTATGTAGTTGCTTCCCACAAGGAATATACTCCTGCATTAATTAAAGCTTCAGAGCAAATGCAAGATTTAATATGCGCTACTTACGGATTGGATCAAACCGACGCCTACCTCTATCTTTCCTTGGAAGGTGATGTGGAGCTAAATCAAGCCTGCCAGCCTTGCCCCATTGAAATTGTGGTAAGACTTGGAGTTCCAAAGCGCCAAGGCTTAGATTTGATCTAAAAAATTGAATATAGTAATTTCAGGTGAAATTAATAAGTTTAAAAAGGAAAATATAATGAGTAATGACAATGCTACTCTCGAAAGTTTTGGTTATAAACAAGAACTAAAACGTGCTCTCTCCCTTTGGGATTTAATTGTTTATGGCTTGCTGTTTATGGTTATTATTGCCCCACACAGTATTTTTGGTTATGTAAATAAAGACTCTCAAGGTCTTGCTCCTCTTGTTTATTTGGTTGGCTTTTGTGCCATGTTTTTCACAGCCCTTTCTTATGTGCAAATGGCTAAAAGATTTCCCATTGCCGGTAGTGTTTACTCCTATGTGCAAAGGGGCATTAACCCACACATTGGATTTTTAGCCGGTTGGCTTATTCTTCTAGATTATGTTTTTGTGCCAAGTTTGCTCTATTTATTTGTAGCTAACTGGGGTGTTGAGCTTATTCCACAAATCCCTGCTTGGGGCTGGATTATTGGTTTTATTATTATTAATACTTTAATCAACGTAAAAGGCATTGAAACCACTGCCAGAGTTGACTTTATTTTCTTTATTATGCAAATTGCCATTGTGCTTATAATTATCATTGGCGGTTTAAAATATGTCTTGGGTGGCGGGGGAGCCGGTGCTTTGACCATGGAACCAATTTACCAAGCCGATAAGGTTGACTTTACCTTTGTTGCCACAGCTTGTACTATTGCAGCCCTAAACTTCCTTGGCTTTGACGGTATTAGCACCTTGGCCGAGGAAACAAACAATCCCGAAAAAAATGTTGGTAGAGCTATTTTGATTGCTCTTTTCATTATTGGTGTTGTATTCTTCTTACAAACCTATATTGTTTGCCTTATTGAGCCTGATTATACACGCTTTAATCCGGCTACAGCCCTTTTTGATGCTTGCGCCCTTGCCATTGGTGAGTGGTTTAGAATTGTGCTCTTGGTTGTAAACATCTTGGCCATTGGTATTGCAAACACACTAAATGCGCAAGCTGCTTGTAGCCGTGTGCTTTACTCCATGAGTCGCGACAAACTCCTTCCTGCATTCCTTTCAAAAATTCACCCCAAATTCCACACTCCTCACCTTGCCATTATTTTTATTGGTGTGCTTGCTGCTGTTTGTGCTGCTATTTTCACCGACACACAGCTCACCCGTTTGGTAAACTTTGGAGCAATTAGTTCATTTGTGGTTTTAAACTTTGCAGTATTCTGGTTCTTCTTCATTAAAGAAAGTCGCAGAAGCGGTAAGGATATTATAAACTATTTGGTATATCCTTTTGCCGGAATGGCTATTTTGCTTTATGTTTGGAGTGGGTTTGACTGGTTAACTCAAGCCATTGGCTTTGCTTGGCTTGGAATTGGTGTTGTGATTGGTTTTGTGAAAAGTAAGGGTTATAAGGAAATTCCTGAAGCTCTAAGAAAAGTTCACATATAAATATTCAACACTGAAAAATATGATAATTATAAATAAATAAAATATTTTTTAGTGAAATAAATTCAAAATCTGCAAGAAAGTTGCTTGTTCCAAGCTTATTTCTTGCAGATTTTTTTGTGCTTTTTACTAAATTTCTCTTTATTGAGAACTTTGCATAACTTACAATAGTTCACGCTGAAAAACACAATTTTTGTATTTTTCTACAAAGGCACGTTGCCTCCAAGTGCCACGTTGTGGACGCCACAAGTGA
>CAYJHF010000202.1:0-2785 GCA_964369905.1 uncultured Mailhella sp.
AACGTGGCACTTGGAGGCAACGTGCCTTTCTGAAAAAGTCAAAAATTGACTTTTTTAACAAGGACTAATAAAAGTTTTTTGAAAAATTTACCCCAAAAAACTCATTTCAAACATAAAAGACTTTATGCCCAGTTTTTGCTTCTTTGTTCTTCAAGAGCTTTTGCTTGTTCATCAAAGTTTGCAAAGCCTGCTTGATGTAAAGCATCAAGCACGGTTTCACTCCAATTCCAAGCTGCATAAATTACAGGCTTGTGGAAAATGGAGCGGAAGTTTTCCACATCGGCGCGACACTCATTTTCTCTTGGTGTTCCAAGGGAAGTTCTGAGGTTTTCGTGTAATCTGACAATTTCACCTTCGTACCATTCTTGCAATTCAACGCCATTGACATATTTCTTTAGAATATGAGCATAGTTATGTTTTTCCATTAGAACGCAAAGACGATCATAGTGTTGTTTTGTCAACCAAGTTCCAAGCTCTGAAGAAGGAATATTTTCATTTTCAACAGAGGCCACATCAAACTTAGTTTGGTAGTAAGTATCTGGCACAACAGAAGCAGAAACAATGCCTGCAATGGCCACAACACCACGCAAGATAAGACTATTTGAAACCCCCTGTCCACAGAAACCAACTTTTTTACCAAATTTTTGTCCTGTAAACATGGTTACGAGTATGGCCCAGATTACAGCAGGATCTTCTTCGTCATAGATGTGTGAAAGGCTGGCATTATCACGGTCTGTGGCCAAAACCATTTGTGTCATATCGTTGGAACCAATGGAAAAACCGTCAAACTCTTGGATAAATTGTCTGGCCAAAATAGCATTGGACGGAATTTCGGACATTTGGATTATTTTTAATCCATCTTCACCACTTTTTAGTTTATGCACAGTTTCTAAATATGCACGCATGGCCCTTGCTTCCTCTAGAGTTCTTACAAAGGGCAACATAATTTGTAAATTACTGCCCCCATAAACTCCTCTGGCCAATTTAAAGGCTTCAAGTTCCCAGTCGTGAATGTGACGTGAAACACCACGATAACCAAGCATAGGGTTATCCTCAAAACTTTCAAAAAGTGAACCACCAAGTAAGTTGCGATATTCATTGGATTTAAAATCTGTAGTTCTATAAACAATGGTTTTGCCGTAAAAGGCCATGGCAAAAAGGCTAAGGCTTTGAGCAAGGGTTTGAATATAATGTTCTTTACCATTGCGATAACCACGCCCACGAATAATTTCTTCAATTCTACTTGGAATGGCAGTTAACTCTTCCATTTCTTTGCTCATGCCACATTTTAGGCTAACTTCATGGCGCAAATCGCTAATGCGTTTCATGGAATCTATAATCACCGGATTATCTTTTATTTTTTCATACTGAGCTTTAATAAAATCATTAATTCTTTCTTGTTCCTTAGCAATTTCTTCAGGGCTTCCCTGGGTTTGCTTGGAAACATCTGTATAACCAAAAACTATTTTAATATGTTCTTTTAAGTCTGTTGAAGTGCGCAGTAAGTCTTGATAACGAATGGCATATTCTAAATATTCGTCCAATTTATATTCAAGTTCACGCAATTTACGTTGCTGGGATAAAATTTGCTCAGTTCCGTGTGGTTCTTCAGAAGCTATGGCATCAATTTCAGGCCCTAGATTTGTTATGTTGCCAACGTGTTCTCTTATTTTCAAATCTAAGACTATAAGACCTGCTCCAAGTTGTTCTTGCACAATTTTAGTCAAGGTGTTTTCTTTAATGGCAAGAGCTTCGGCAACTTTTTGTTCTATACTTCCATTGTCAAAAGCCTCAAGAGCCTTGGGGTGAACCACCACATTACCAAGCATAAACTCTGCCCTAAGAAGTCCCACTTCAAAATCTTCCACATTGCGCAAACGAGAAAGAAATAAAGCTTGGGTCACGTCGGCCAAAATAAGACCAATTTTTGTTTTGGTTTTGGGCAAAGCTCCAAGATCCATTTCTCCGCCAACGTCGTCCAGTGGAAGCATTCCACGGTAGACTTTGCCCCTTGTGCCGTCCACGGTGATTTCTTGTCCATCAAGGGCTCTGAGCACTTCTGAGCGTTGAATGCCAATAACGGCAGCAATGCCAAGTTCACGAGAAGTAATAGCAGCATGGCTTGTGTCGCCACCAACATCTGCCAAAATGGCCGAAGCAACTCTCATGCCGGGAACCATGTCAGGGTCAGTTCTTTCAGCGGCTAAAATATCGCCCTTATTGACTTTATTTAGCTCTAGGGCTGAGCGTAAAAAGCGTACTGTGCCTTGACCTGCACCCCTTGAAGCTCCATTACCCTCTAAGATGACTTCTGCTTTATCAGCGGCGGCTTCGTTTACTTCAAGACGACGCATAAATATTGTATTGGGATAAAGCTCTAATTCTTCATTCCAGCGAGTTTCAGGGCGAGCTTGCACAAACCAAAGTTCGCTATTTTCATCATAGCAAAACTCTGTGTCCATAATCATATCATCATAGGCTTTACTAATAATTCTTACGGCTTTAGCCACATTTTCAGCTTGAGCAATGGATAATGCCCATTTATTTGCTTCCACATCAGAAACTGCAATTTCCTTAGTTCCACCTTTAACATCATAAATAATTTTCTTGGTTTTACTACCAAGGTTTCGCACTACAACTTCTGCTCCATTGTCCTTTTGAAAGACATAATACTTATCAGGAGTAACCATGCCACCAACCACGGCTTCGCCAAGACCATAACTTGCATCAATGCTGACCAAGTCATTTCTGCTTGTTCCACGGCAACCTGAGGCTGTGTCCGCCG
>CAYJHF010000203.1:0-2772 GCA_964369905.1 uncultured Mailhella sp.
GAATTGAGAACCTTTGAGGGTAAATCTATCCATCACATTATCTTTTATCTCAACATTTTCTTCCACAAAGGCAAGGTTTTTATTTTCAATTTCTTGCACTTCTGCCAGAGGAGTCATTACAAGAGCTTTTTCTTTAGCTGGGCAAGTATTGGCACAAGAACCACAGCCCATACAATCCATTGGATAGAGTTGCATTCTAAAACTAAGCCCTTCAAGTCCTTTGCCATTTGCTTTTAAAACATTTAATTCTTTAGGAGCATCTTCAAGTTCTTCTTTACTTAAAAGCACAGGGCGAATGCTGGCATGGGGGCAAACAAGGGAACATTGATTACATTGAATACAATTTTCCGCAATCCATTTTGGAACTGCTATGGCAACTCCGCGTTTTTCGCAGGCAGTTGTGCATAGAGGAACAACACCATCAACACTAAAGGCAGAAACAGGTAATTTATCACCTTGTTGACTGAGAATTGGGCGTACAACATCTCTAATATAAGGGTCTGTATCTTGGTATAAGCTTGGAGTATCAGCAGCTTTTGCCCAAGACTTTGGATAATCAATGCTTACAAGGGCAGCTTCAGCTTGCTCTACAGCATTGATGTTCATTTCAACAATTTTTTCACCTTTTTTGCCATAGGTTTTTTTGATTGATTCTTTGAGATAGCCAACAGCTTCATCAAAATCTATCACATTGGCAAGCTTAAAGAAAGCTGTTTGGGTAATCATATTAATACGTCCACCAAGTCCAACTTCTGTCGCAACTTTTACAGCGTCAATATTATAAAATTTCAATTTCTTTTTAGCAATGGTGCGTTTTACATGACCTGGAAGTTCTTTTTCCAACTCTTTAATATCACTCCAAGGAGAGTTTAGGAGGAAGGTTCCACCCTCTTGTATGCCTTCAAGCACATCATAAATTTTAATATAGGAAGGATTATGACAGGCAATGTAATCAGCTTGTGTAACCAAATAAGAGGATTTGATTAAGGATTTACCAAAGCGTAAGTGAGAAACTGTAAAGCCACCTGATTTTTTGGAATCATAAGCAAAATAAGCTTGGGCGTATAAATCTGTATTATCACCAATAATTTTTACTGCTTGTTTATTAGCCCCAACTGTTCCGTCTGCTCCAAGTCCAAAGAATTTACATTGAGAAGTTCCTTTGGCAACTGTGTTAATTTCTGCTTCAAGCTCTAAGGAAAGATTAGTTACATCGTCCTTAATTCCCACTGTGAAGTGGTTTTTAGGTCCTGTGGCAAGCATATTATCATAAACAGCCTTAACCATACCCGGAGTAAAATCCTTAGATCCAAGACCATAACGTCCGGCAATGATTTTGGGGAATACTCTGTGAGTATCACCATATTCTACAAATGCAGTACAAATATCTTGGTAAAGTGCTTCACCTAAAGAACCTGGTTCTTTAGAGCGATCAAGTACAGTCATGCTTTGCACAGTGGCTGGTAATACTTTGAACAAGTGCTCAACACTGAAAGGACGGAAAAGGCGAACCTTTACTAAGCCAACTCTTTGTCCATTAGCATTTAAATAATCTACTACTTCTTCAATAACATCACAGGAAGAACCCATGGCCACAATAACACGTTCAGCTTCTATATCACCATAATAATCAAAGGGTTTATATTTTCTTCCGGTAATTGAAGCAACTCTTTCCATTGCATTATCAACAATATGTGGCAAAGTATTATAATAAGAGTTAGCTAATTCACGATTTTGAAAATAAGTATCAGGGTTTTGGGCTGTTCCTCTTTGATGAGGAGCTTCAGGGTTCATGGCTCTATCTCTGAATGAGTGCACATTCTCCCAATTTACAACACCTTTTATATCATCATAATCGATTAAGTTAATTTTACGAATTTCATGTGAAGTTCTAAAGCCATCAAAGAAATGACAGAAAGGCACATTGGAGTCTATGGCGGCTAAGTGAGCGACTAAAGCCAAATCCATGGATTCTTGTGGATTATTTGAACATAAAAATGCAAAGCCTGTTTGTGAAGCAGCCATTACGTCTTGATGATCTCCAAAGATTGAAAGAGCATGGGTTGCAAGAGCTCTTGCAGCAACGTGAAAAACTCCCGGCAGTAATTCGCCTGAAATTTTATACATATTGGGTAACATCAACAAAAGTCCTTGAGAAGCCGTAAATGTTGAAGTTAGTGCTCCTGCCACAAGGCTTCCGTGTACAGTTGCAGCCGCACCTGCTTCAGATTGCATTTCACGCACAGCAACTTTTTGTCCCATAAGGTTTTCTTTACCTTGTGCTGCCCATTCATCAATCAACTCACCCATAACTGATGATGGGGTTATGGGGTAAATTGCCGCAACATCGCTAAGGGCATAAGCTATGTAAGCTGCAGCTGTATTGCCGTCCCAAGTTTTCATGTTAGTTGCCATAAAATTAATTCCTCCAAAATGATTTAAACTGTTAACCTATACAATGGATTTTCATAATCCTTAAAATATACTACTAAGTTCTGCATAACCAGAAATAAATTGATAGCATTTTGCCTGATAATTTTAAAAATGTCTATTTATTTTTATATTAGAGTTTATAATCATAACTTATTGCTATATAATGTTTTATTTAAAAAAAATGTTTTCATGCTACATATAACACGTATTTTTTTTCTACATAGATATAATTTTAAATTATATAAGATATAAGACTGTTAGTTTTTGAAATTACTTATAAAAAAATAATACACATTAAGTTTATTTAAATTTTTGTATGGCTGAACAAAGTCTATCTAT
>CAYJHF010000204.1:0-2771 GCA_964369905.1 uncultured Mailhella sp.
CTTTCCTCCCCGTTAAATAACGCAGCGACAGTCCGCTCGACTCTCAAATCTTCGCAAACCAAATTATTCTGCGTCTTGACCCAAATTCAAATCTTCCGCAAATACAATGGCTTTATGAATTTCTTTTTTGGTGTTGCGATGTTCATCATAAAAGTGTTCTGCCCAGTAAATTAAACGTTGACAGTTGGGGCAGCTCCATATTTGCTGACCTTTTTGCAGTTCAATAAAAGTTTGAGGTGGAATAGCAATATAACAACCAAGACAAATACGATCTTTAACCGGAACAATTACAGGATGTTCAAGACGACGACGTATAAACTCATAGCGAGATAAAATCGGAGCAGGCACATCACTACCTGTTTCATTTCTTAGTTTATCAAGTTTACTAAGTTCTTGATTTGCATTGTCAAGGCGAGTGGCCAAATTTGCTTCCTTAGTTCCTAAATCAATGTTTAATTCATTTTTTATTGATTCAACTTCACGCAAGAGATTTTCTTGATTTTCAATTTCTTCACGCAATGTTATGCGTTCTTCTTCATGGGTGCGAGTGGTGCGTTCCATATTGTCCATTTCTCTTGCCATGGCTTGAAACTCTTTAGTATTGCTAACTTGCATAAGCTTGCTCTTACTTTTCTTCAAGCGATTATTTTCTTCTTCAAGCTCAAGTTCAAGCCTTTTTTGTTGTTCTTTCATGTGTTGAAGTTTATCAAGTATTTTAATATGCTTAGCATCTTCGTCATTAAACTTATTGCGTAATTGTTCCACTTCGAGGGGAGCATCATTTAATTCTTTTCTTACTTCATGGATTTGATCATCAACATGTTGTAATTCCACAAGTTGGCGGATTTGTTCTTGATATAAACTCATACATTACTCCATTATATTTGAAAAAGGGTCTTTTGCATTAATAAAAGATATTTTCAGGTTTTTAAGTTTTATTGCAAGCTCTTGGCTTAATCTTTTCATCATTTCATATTCCAAAGAAAAATGTCCAACATCAAGGATAAAACATTTTTTTTCACCATAATATTGGTAAATATTTTCAAGGGCTGCGTGATATTTAATATCACCGCTAATATAAATATCTGCACCAAGTTCATTGGATTTGGCAATTAATGAAGAACCTCCACCACCGCAAATACCAACTCTTTTAATACTTTCAGGAGCTTGTCCAATGGCTTTAAAGGCATCAGTGTGTGGAATAATCTCTTTTAGCAATTTAATAAAGTCCGTAGTTGCTATGGATTTTGGCAAATTACCAACTGTTCCAATGCCAGCAGATTTTTTTTGATGCTCTCCGGTAATTTCTAAAAATTCTCTGTTTTTTAGCTTTAGCTTATCAGCAAGCCAATGGGCAAGTGGTAAACTATCCAAATTAGTGTGCATACTGTAAAGGGCAATATTATTGCTTAAAAGTAGGGACAGAACTTTATGGTAAGCACCTAGACTATTTGGTGAAATAGGTGAAAAGTATAGAGGATGATGGGTTAAAATAAAGTCTGCTCCAAGGGAAATGGCCTCTTGCACAGAATTTATGCAAGGATCAAGAGCAATAGCTAAATGTTTAATTTTATTTTTATCAGAAGCCACTTGCAAACCTGAGTTATCCCAAGATAATGCAAGGCTAAGAGGTGCAAACTCTTCAAAAAATCTTATAAGTTCTGATTGCTTCATTTTGCCCCTTAAAGTGCTTTATACCCATTTCTTAAAATCAATAATATAGCTATGAATTGCCTTATTTTGAGCCTTTCGTCAAGTTTATTTTTACATGGCTTTATCCCTTGATTTTATTAGACAAAATATAAACCATTAAAATTATCATTTAATAAAAATCTTTTCATTTTTATTTCCTTATGTTAAATTTTACACAAGAAATAAACAAAGGATTTTATAATTTCAAAAAGTAATTATAAAAAGGATTTTTTGATGAAAAATACACCATATTTTCTGTATATTAGTGAAGTTTTTTGCCCATGGTGCTATGGTTTCTCACCTGTAATTGCAAAAATAAAAGAAAAATATGGCCTCCAATTTAAAGTAGTGTGCGGAGCCCTAATGGAGGAACCTGTTAGTTTTAAGTCTAGATTTGAAAAAGTTCCGAATATACAGGCCTTTATTGAAAGAATGTATCAGGTTACCAAGGTAAAAATATCTCAAGACTATTTAAAATTACTGTATTCAGAAGAAAATGACAAAATATTTTATAACTCACAAAAAGGAGCTTTATTATTTTATTCCTTAAAAAGCTTTATACCGGATAAAGCACTTGAAATCATGAAGGAACTTCAGCAAATGCTTTACCATCAAGGACTTGATGTGCTAAACCAAAAAAACCAAGAAAACTTAGCAAAAAAACTCAATATTAACTTTCAAGATTTGCTAAAATTTATGCAAGATGAAGAAAATCAAGAAAAATCATTGGCAGAAACCGAAGAAAGCTTTGAGATCATGGCAGATGTGGTTCTATACCCCACACTTTATTATGTGGACGAAAATGAAAAAAGACATTTTGTATCTCGTGGTTTTGTGGAATATGAAAATTGTGTAGCTAAAATAGAACAAATTATTAATGCTGACAAAGAGTTATCAACCTTTACAGAACTAAATATTATAGGTAAAGCTTGCTCTTTAGATGGTATTTGTGAGTAAAATAGTCGATGCTGAAAAATGTGATAACATATTGTTAATAAAATTAAAGTTAGCAAAAAGAACACAGAAAAATCTGCAAGAAATAAGCTTGGAACAAGCGATTTTCTTGCAGATTTTGAATT
>CAYJHF010000205.1:0-2758 GCA_964369905.1 uncultured Mailhella sp.
TGGTAAATCAACTCTATTCAACGCTCTAACTAAGGCTCAAAATGCCCAAGCGGCCAACTACCCTTTTTGCACCATTGAGCCAAACAAGGCCACAGTGGCTGTTCCTGATCTAAGGCTTGGTAAATTGGCAGAACTGGTTAAACCACAACGTATTTTAAATGCAACTGTTGAATTTGTTGACATTGCCGGTCTTGTGCGTGGAGCTAGTAAGGGAGAGGGACTTGGTAATCAATTTTTAGCAAACATCAGAGAATGTTCAGCCATTTTACACGTTGTACGCTGTTTTGATGATGAAAATATTACTCATGTTGACGGTTCTATAAATCCCACAAGAGATATTGAAACCATTGAAACAGAGCTAATTATTGCGGATATGCAGTCTGTACAAAGACGCATGGAACGCCTTAGCAAACAAGTTAAGGCTGACAAAGAAGCGGCTAAAAGCCTTGATGAATGCAAAAAATTGTATGACTTTTTAGATCAAGGAAATTTAGCCTCAAAATATGATGTTCCAGAAAATAGTGAACATTTTAAACAAGTTTGGAAAGAGCTTGGACTTCTTACAGCAAAAAAAGTTATTTATTGTGCAAATATAGATGAAAATTCCATTGGAAAAGACAATGCTTATTTGCAAGACTTACAAAACTTGGCCAAGGAAAAATCTTCTGAAAGCGTGATTGTTTGTGCTAATCTTGAAGCAGAGTTGCAAGGACTTGGCGATGAAGAACAGGCTGAAATGCTTGCTTCTTACGGCATTTCTGAAAGTAGTTTGGTCAATGTTATTCGCACTGGCTATCAAAGCCTTGGCCTTTGTAGCTATTTTACTGCCGGAGTGCAAGAGGTCAGGGCTTGGACCTTTCAAATTGGTTGGAAAGCTCCTCAATGTGCAGCAGTTATTCACACTGATTTTGAAAAAGGTTTTATTAGGGCTGAAGTGATTTCTTATGATGACTACCTCATACACAAAACCGAAGCTGCTTGTAGAAGTGCTGGTGTACTAAGGGTTGAGGGCAAAGAATATTTGGTGCAAGATGGTGATGTTATGCACTTCTTATTTAATGTTTAAGTAAGCACGGATTTATTTTTCAGAGTGAACTAAATAATCAATATTTCCTTAAAAATAATTAATCGCGAGAATATTATGGAATTTAATACAAAAGAAAAAGCCATACTAAAAATAGTGCAAACTAATATTCCAGATTCATTAACTCCCTATGCAGATATTGCAAAAGAGGTAGGAGTTAGTGAAGAAGAAGTGCTAAATCTTTTAAGTAACTTGGTAGAAAATAAAACAGTCAGGCGTTTTGGAGCAAGCATAAAGCACCAAAAAACAGGCTATGACAGTAATGCCATGGTGGCTTGGATTATTTCTGATGATTTGATTGATGAAATAGGAGCTGAAGCAGCCAAACATAGAAATATTTCCCATTGCTATCACCGCCCAAGTTCAGCTCCAGACTGGCCATATACACTTTTTACCATGATTCACGGCAGAAGTATGCAAGAATGTTTAGATGTAATCGAAGAACTTAGAAATACTACAAAGCTTGAAAAGTATGCCATATTGGAAAGCATAAAAGAGCTTAAAAAAACTTCAATGCTTTATTTTGAATAATATTTATAAAAATCAAACATATAAAACCTCATAAAGGAAAAGAATATGGAAAAGTCAAAATCATTATTTTCAAGAGCTTGTAAAACTATCCCCGGTGGGGTTAATAGTCCGGTTAGAGCTTGTCGCAACGTGCACTGCGATCCTATATTTATTAAAAACGCTAAGGGCTCACATATTAGCAGTGTTGATGGAGTTGAATTTGTAGATTTTATTGGTTCGTGGGGGCCCATGCTTTTAGGCCATGCTCACCCTGAAGTAACACAAGCAATTATAAAAGCAGCAGAAAATGGCAGTAGTTATGGTGCTCCCTGTGAGCTTGAAGTTTTACTTGCTGAAAAAATATGTTCTGCCCTGCCTGCCATGGATATGGTAAGAATGGTAAACTCAGGAACAGAAGCAACCATGAGTGCTCTTCGTCTAGCCAGAGCTGTGACAGGACGCAATAAAATGGTTAAAATTGTGGGTGGTTATCACGGCCATGCTGACCCTTTTCTCGCCAGTGCAGGCTCAGGTTTAGCCACATTCTCCATTCCAGGAACTCCTGGTGTTCCGCCAAGTACAGTGCAGGACACACTACTTTTACCTTATAATGATTTGGAAGCAACCAAGAAGTTATTTGCTGAGCAAGGCGAAGAAATTGCTGCATTTTTTATAGAACCCATTGCCGGAAATATGGGATTAGTTTTACCGGAAGATGGCTACTTACAAGGCCTTAGAGAAATTTGTACTAAATATGGAACTTTGCTTATTTTTGACGAGGTAATTACTGGCTTTAGAGTTGCCTATAGTGGAGCTCAAGGACGCTTTGGCATTGAACCTGATCTGACTACCCTTGGAAAAATCATTGGTGGTGGTTTGCCAGTTGGCGCTTATGGCGGAAAAGCCAAATATATGGAGCAAATTGCTCCCTCAGGCAATGTTTATCAAGCAGGAACTTTGTCAGGAAATCCTTTAGCCATGGCAGCCGGATTAAAAACTTTAGAAATTTTAGAAAAATCTGATTATACAGGGCTTGAACAAAGGGTTGGAAATTTTGTGGCAGAACTGGCTAAAATATTAACTAACAAAGGGCTTGATATTCAATACAATCACATGGCTTCCATGTTTACACTTTTCTTTACCAATCAAGCCGTAAAAAATTAT
>CAYJHF010000206.1:0-2745 GCA_964369905.1 uncultured Mailhella sp.
CTGACTTTTTTAAAGCGTGTGCACATAAACACCTTTTGGGGTATTCCAGCGTCAGGCCCTCGAAAATGCACATGGCATACTTTTTTGGGGGGGGCGGCCGCCCCCCCCCCCCCCCCCCCCCAAAAAAGATTTACCGAGGTTTGGGGGCAAAGCCCCCAAATTAGATTCATATGTGTAAGCTATTGTTTATTATGTTAATGTTCCTACCCAGCGCATTACTTCTGCAACGGGCTGAATTAAATTCCTAGGAATATAACTATTTTCTGTGCCTGTTTCAAAAAGCTCTCTGGCCAATGGAACATTGCGCATAATAGGTATACCTTCTTCTCTGGCCACTTGTATCATGCGTTCTGCCAAAAAGCCTTCACCTTTAGCCAAAATAACCGGTAGTGGAGTTTTTCCTTTTTCATAATCAAGGGCAATGGCAAAGTGGGTGGGGTTTGTCACAAGTACCTTAGCATTTCTTACATTACCCATGGCATTTTGTTGTAACAATTCTTGGTGTAATTGTTTTCTTTTTCCCTTGATTTGTGGGTCTCCTTCCATTTCTTTATATTCTTTTTTAACTTCATCTTTTGACATCATGTGATCCTTATTGTATTTCCATTTCTGGTATAAAAAATCTAGGGCAGCAATTACTGCAAAAGAGCCTGAAGCAATAATTAGTAAATCTTGAACAATGGAGCCTAACACAGCCCAAAAATCAAAGATTGTCCCTGTTTGTAAGCGAAAAAGCAGGCGGAAATTATTTTCCATCACATACCAAACACCATAGGCCAAAATTCCAACCTTTAGTAAGTTTTTTACAAACTCCACTAAATTTTTCATGGCAAAGGTTTTCTTAAACCATTTTGAGGGACTGAGGTTCTCCATTTTTGGCATGGCGCCTTGCATGGTAAATAGAAAACCAACTTGTGCTAGGTTGGCCACCAAAGCAATGCCCATCACAAAAAATACTATGGGATAAATTATACCCAACATAATATCAATAATGGATTGCACGCAAGCACCAAGAGCTATCAAAAAAGGTTCATTCATAAATTTAAATGGGATTTCTGTCATTACAATTAAATCTTGCATAATACTTGGTCCCATTAAAATAATGTAAGCCGTAAGACCAACCACAGTAAGAGCGGTTGGAATATCTTGGCTTTTGCAAAGATCACCTTTTTCTCTGGCTTCCCTTATGCGTTTGGGCGTGGGCTGTTCGGTTTTATCACTCATACCATATCCCTTAGTTTGTAAACTGTGTTAACAATTTCTTGAAACATGGGCACAACTTCTTGCAATAAGATGGCAAAATAAAAAATTATCAAAAATGAAGCAATTCCGCTTTTTATAGGCATGGCAAGCACATATACATTTAGCTGAGAAGCAAATCTATTCATAAGCCCGAGGGAAATATCTGTGAGCAAACAAGCCATAACCACAGGCCCTGAAAGTAGCATAATCAAAGCCATAAGCCATGAAACTTGTGAGGCAAAAAGTAAGGGAAACTGCTGAGTGGAGAGGATTTCAAGGGGAATAATAGAAGTTATTGGCCAAAATTCATAAGTGGCATAGATAAGCTGTAAAAAAACCATAAACGCCCCGCCGGCAAAGAAAATATACACAACGGACTGGAATAAAAAAGAACCAAGAGGGCTGGTCTGTTCACCGGACAGAGGGTCAGGGCCGGCTGCTTGGGTGGCACCTCTTTGGTTATCAATAAAAAAGCCTGCACCTTGAACAGCCCAAAACAAAATTCCGGCTAGAAGTCCCAACATTAAACCAAGCAGAGTTTCTTTTAGTATTAATGCACCATAAATCCCTGTTGTGGCCATAATGGTTAAGTCTGTGGTATCGGGCAAGCTTCCATAAATGGAAGGGTGCAAAATAGTATAGCAAGCCACAGCCACTGTTGTGCGAAGTTGTCCGGTTACAATGGTTCCTCCAAGAAAGGGTGCAGTTTGAAATATCATAAAAATACGAGGCGTACCAAGCATTATGGCAAGCATATGTTCTGCAATTTTAAGTTCTTGAAAGAGAATTTCTAAATCCATGGGTGGCCTATATGAACCTATTTATAAAATTGACAAACTAAATCAAATGGAATTTATCAAATATTTCAACAGAAAATGAAAAAAGTTCCGCTCCTAACCAACCTCCCATTAAGAAAAGAGTAACAATTACACAAATAAGTTTTACCCCAAAAGTTAAGGTTTGTTCTTGAAGTTGGGTAATGGCCTGTATTAAACTCAACAATATTCCAACCACCGAGGCCACCACAATGGGAGGCATGGAAAGAATGAGCACCAAATAAAGGCATTGTGCGGCATAAGCTATGGCTGATGTTTCCATAAACTACCTAAATATTTTATAGTTTAATTCTGTGTAATGGTTGAACAGAAATTTCAGGTGTAAGTTCCTGATAGGCCACAACAGGTAAATCATAAAAGTCCGTTTCAATGAGTTTTCTAACATAACGCCTAATATCCATGGAGGCCATAAAGACCAGTCTTTGTGAACTCTGTAAATTATTACCTACAGCATCTCTGACAGCTTGGGTAAAGCGTTGTGTTGTATCCGGATCTAAGGCAAGAAATGCACCGGCAGAAGTTTGTCTAATGGCTTTTCTAATGGTTTCTTCCACAGATGGATCCATTAAAAGCACGGGCAACATATTATGTCCCTTAGAGTACATATAACTTATTTGCCTTCTGAGGGCTCCTCGCACATATTCTGTCAGCATAATTGTTTCTTTTT
>CAYJHF010000207.1:0-2707 GCA_964369905.1 uncultured Mailhella sp.
TATTATTTGGTAAGAATATTCTTTGCTAACAGATAGTTATTACTATTTTCAGCATAAACTAAAAAATAACTTGACTATATCAAAATAAACAAATATTATTTATAAGTATTTTTTGATATAGTAATTATTTCAAATAGTTAAAAGAATTAGGTATGGGAATGCGTCTAAATAATACATTAAAAACTTTAAAAGCCTTGGCCGATGAAACAAGGCTTAGAATAGCCTGTATTTTATGGCATTATGAATTATCAGTAAATGAACTTGTTAGCCTGTTAAACATGGGGCAATCCCGTATTTCAAGGCATTTGAAAATTTTAACCGATGCTAAAATTTTACAAACCAGACGTGATGGTTTATGGGCCTTTTATAAGCTGACTGAAGATGAAAATGAAAGAGTTTTACTTGATTATATTTTCAAGCAAATCTCAGTTGATATGCAAGACGACATAAATATGGCCATAAAAATAATAGAAGAAAGAGCCATTAAAACAAGACAGTTTTTTAATTCAATTGCCGAAGATTGGGACGAGCTGAATAAAAAAGTGCTTGGTTCTTTTTCACTGGCTAATAGTCTGGTTACATATATTCCCAAAGATTGTCATACCGCTGTAGATTTAGGTTGTGGAACAGGTGAAGTTCTAGGAAAACTTTTGGAAGTAAGTAATTTTGTAATTGGGGTTGATGGTTCAGCAAGAATGCTTGAACTTGCCCGTCGGCGTTTTAATGGTGATGAGAATTTAATTTCAAAACTTTCCCTTAGAATTGGTGAGCTTGATCATTTGCCTCTACGCGATCATGAAGCACAATTTGCTTGTATTAACTTGGTCTTGCATCATTTATCCGAACCCCAAATTGCCATTAATGAAATATCAAGAATACTTGAACCTCATGGTTATATTTTTATTAGCGACTTTGTTCAACACAAAGCTGAGGCCATGCGCCAAACTTATGGGGATCGCTGGCTTGGCTTTTCTACCCAAACATTGACCATGTATTTAGAATTGGCAGGATTTAAAATTGTAACTCATCATATTCAAGATGTGGATATGGATTTAAAGTTACATCTATTACTAGCTCAAAAAATTTAAAACCATATAAAGGAGTGTATTATGTCTACACAAGAATTGGATCTTTCCCTAAAATATAAAGTTGCCGATATTTCATTGGCTGATTTTGGGAAAAAAGAAATGCAACTTTCCGAGCGTGAAACCCCGGGGCTTATGGAACTTATTAAGCGTTACCAAGATAAAAAACCATTAAAAGGTTTAAAAATCACAGGTTCATTGCACATGACCATTCAAACAGCCATGCTTATTCAAACTTTGCACGCTCTTGGTGCTGATATTCGCTGGGCTTCTTGCAATATTTTCTCAACCCAAGATCATGCGGCGGCAGCCATTGCTGATTTAGGCTATGCCAATGTATTTGCTTGGAAAGGTGAAACGCTTGAGGAATACTGGTGGTGCACAGAAATGGCACTCACTTGGCCTGATGGCTCAGGTCCTGACTTAATTGTTGACGACGGCGGAGATGCAACACTACTTATTCATTGGGGACTTGAAACAGAAAAAAATCCTGAATTTTTAAATAAGCAAGTTTCAAGCAAGGAAGAAGCTTGCATTATGGAACGTATTGCTTTGTCATACAAAAATGACAAAGAGCGTTGGCACAGAGTTGTTCCTAAGATTAAAGGTGTTTCCGAAGAAACCACCACAGGTGTACATCGCCTTTACCAAATGGAAAAGGAAGGAAAGCTACTTTTTCCTGCCATTAACGTCAATGATGCTGTAACAAAATCCAAATTTGACAATTTATATGGTTGCCGTGAATCCTTGGCTGATGGTATAAAGAGAGCAACAGACATAATGATTGCCGGTAAGATTGTTTGTGTTTGTGGTTATGGTGATGTGGGCAAGGGTTGCGCTCAGTCCATGCGTGGACTTGGAGCAAGAGTGCTTATTACAGAGATAGATCCAATCTGCGCCTTGCAAGCCGCCATGGAAGGTTATGAAGTAACCACAGTGGAAGAAGCACTGCCCGTTGCTGATATGTTTGTTACTGCCACAGGAAACTATCATGTTATCACAGGGCAACACATTGCCAACATGAAAGATGAAGCCATTGTGTGTAATATTGGCCATTTTGACAATGAAATCGATATGGCGTGGCTTGAGGGTGACAATGGTTGCACTAAGATGCAAATTAAACCCCAAGTGGACAAGTGGACTTTACCAAATGGACGCTCCATTGTAGTTTTAGCCGAAGGACGCCTTGTAAACCTTGGTTGTGCAACAGGCCACCCAAGCTTTGTTATGTCAAACTCCTTTACTAACCAAGTTCTTGCTCAATTGGAGCTTGCCACTGCTAAGCTTGAAAAGAAAGTTTACACACTACCCAAAAAATTGGACGAAGAAGTGGCCAGACTACACCTAGGTAGACTTGGAGTAAAACTTACCACCTTATCCAAACAGCAGGCTGACTATATAGGCGTTAATGTTGATGGCCCATATAAACCGGATCATTACAGATATTAGAGCATTTTTGAAAATTATAAATACTTCATTGAAGCATAGCGATATTGAAGTTTAAAAAGCAAGAATGGAAGTGGCTTTGCCGGTTCTATTCTTGCTTTTTGAGTGTAATTTGGATTAGAGCAGTTTCAATTTCTTTGGAACTGCCCCAATGAAACTATTTTGAAAAACATAAA
>CAYJHF010000208.1:0-2657 GCA_964369905.1 uncultured Mailhella sp.
CACGGGGTTTGCACTTGAGAATGTAATTTACCTCACTCCCTTTGGGGGTTTGGGGGCAAAGCCCCCAAATTAGATTCACATATATAGTGCATAGATTTTAAAATATAAATACTCTAATATTATATAAAAATATTTTTTCTAGCTTGACTTTCAATTAATATGAATTAAAAATGTATTTATTATCATATAAAATTAAATTTAAAAGGATATTTTATGAAAAATCTATTTGGTGGTTTAGCATCTGGAAACTTATCGCAACTTGGTTCAATACTACAAACAGCTCTTGGCGGCGCAACAAATACTGTGGGGAATGCAAGTCAAACAGTTTCAAATAATATGGGTCCGCTTGGAGACACAATAAAAAATGCTTTACAAAACTCTAACCTTGGCAGTGCAAAAGGACTTTTAGGTGCAACTGCTGTGGGAGGAATACTTGGCGCTCTTTTTGCCGGAGATGGAACAAAGGACTTTGCTCAAGGTGTATTAAAAGTTGGTGGAACAGCAGCAGCCGGCGCTTTAGCTTGGAATTTTTATCAAAAATGGTCGCAGAATAAAAATACTACAGTTCAAAATAGCCAAAATATGCAAAGTGCACCGCAAGTTCAGCAAATCCCACAAAATAAAGAACTAAGTCCGGCTGAAGAGAATACAACCATGATTTTACTTGAAGCCATGGTCTATGCAGCTAGAGCAGATGGACATATTGATGAAGAGGAAAGAAAAATTATTCATAAGACAGTTGAAATGCTTTTCCCCGGGGAAGAAATCTCTGCAGTTTTGGATAGTTTATTGACTGCTCCCATAGATCCGAACAAACTTGCTGCAAAAATAAGCAACCATGAAGAAGCACTGGATTTATATCGCCTTTCTTGCGTGGCAGTGAAAATTGATTCATATATGGAGCGCTCCTATTTAGATGGATTAGCCAATGCTTTAAAACTTAGTGAAGAGGAAAAAAATAGTATTGAAAATGAAGCATTAGCCATACAACAATCTATGATTACACAATAAATAAAAAAATACTTTTGCGTGCAATAAAGTGAGCCACAATTTACTTGTGGCTCACTTTTTATTTATAAATAGTTATTAAATTTTTCCGCACCGACTAACTAAAGCGTTTTACAGGAAGTGAGCAAGATCTTCCGGTCTTTTTAATATAATCTTGGTGATATTCTTCAGCAGGATAAAATTTTTCAAAAGGTGTTAGTTCTGTCACAACATCATAACCTTTTTCTTTTAAAATTTTTATCAATTTTTCAGCAATTATTTTTT
This sequence comes from uncultured Mailhella sp., assembly GCA_964369905.1. Taxonomy (GTDB): domain Bacteria; phylum Desulfobacterota; class Desulfovibrionia; order Desulfovibrionales; family Desulfovibrionaceae; genus Taurinivorans. Next base: position 1,273 of record CAYJHF010000208.1, read on the forward strand.
CTTCTTCATTGTGATAAAACAATACACTGCGATATTGGCTTCCGTAATCTGGTCCTTGATGCATAAAGTGGGTTGGATCATGTAGCTCAAAAAAAGCTCTGGCAAGAGTTTCATAGTCAACTTTTGAACTATCATAAGTTACCTCTACGCTTTCAGCATGACCTGTTTTACCTGTAATTACTTGTTCATAGGTTGGATTTTCTAGGCTGCCTCCGCTATAGCCTGAAACAACATCAAGCACTCCGGGAATTTTTTCAAAATTAGCTTCAACTCCCCAGAAGCAACCACCTGCAAAAACAGCAGTTTTATTATTATTTGTTGGAACAAAGCTTAAAGAAACAGAATTAATGCAATGTCTGGTATTTTTTTCAGTAAATTTTTCTCCTTCAAAAACGTGGCCTAAATGTCCACCACAATTAGCACATACAACTTCAACACCAAAAAGCTCACGCACTCTTTCTACATTTGGTTTAATCTCATCATCAAAAGAAGGCCAACCTGTTCCTGAGTCAAACTTATCCTCTGAACGATAAAGTGGTTGCCCGCATTGTCTACATATATAAATTCCATCTTCCTTGTGATCATTATAAATACCACTAAATGGTCTTTCAGTTCCTTTATTTAGTATTACATGAGTTTCTAGCTCATTGAGTTTAGGCATATTATACTCCGTAAGTTCTTGTTCTGTATTTTTTGATTGAGCAATTGCATATAATGAAAAATCATTCATAAAGTAAATGCCAAGAGTAATTAAAGCAAAAATTATTAAAACATATTTTTTCATAAAATTCCTTAAAATCAGTTTAAGACAAAAGGTATTATTGTCTATTATTTATGTTCAGATTTATTATGCAAATTCACCATGAAGCACTAAATAAATAGTACAAAGGTTTTGCATAATCAGTTTTGCAAAAGTTTTCTATAGTCTGCTCTGAAAACTACAATTTTGCGTTTATCAGCATCAACTACTATAAAATTCAAAAGATAAACTAATAATAATTATTACTATTAAATTGTCAAGATTAAAAAAAAATTACCTCAAAAAATTTGAGGTAATTTTATAAAGTATATTTAATAATTATAAATTATAATTATTTAACTTCTACTGTAGCACCAGCTTCGGTGAGTTGCTTTTTAGCATCTTCAGCTTCATCTTTAGAAACTGCTTCTTTGATAGAAGAAGGAGTTGCATCAACTTTATCTTTGGCTTCTTTGAGGCCAAGTCCTGTAAGAGCACGCACAACTTTAATTACGCCAATTTTGTTTGCGCCAGCGTCTTTGAGGATTACATCAAATTCAGTTTTTTCTTCTTCAGCAGCAGCACCACCACCAGCAGGAGCAGCCATTACCATGGCAGCAGCAGGAGCAGCAGCAGAAACACCAAA
>CAYJHF010000209.1:0-2648 GCA_964369905.1 uncultured Mailhella sp.
AGAAAGTGGAGTTAACTATCAATTTTGGAAATCTCAATTAAAAAATGTATTGGAACTGGAAGCATTACGTAATGATATTGCCAAAGATATAGTGTTAAGTCCTGAAGAAGTTGGAGAATATTTAAGCAAAAATCCGGAAATTGGTAGAAGAAAAATAGATTTTTATGTTTTTAAAAGCTTGGATGAACAAAAATTACTGGACATAAAGGCAGATCCAAATTTTTCACCACAAAATATAGCTGAAGAAATAAAGATTGAGCATGGATTGTTTGAAGAACATTTATTGCCTGAAAAATATAGAGATCAGATTTTATCATTACAAGACAGCAATTTTTCAGAAGTTTTCCGTGAGAAAAATATTGAACAAGATAAAGATGATAATTTAGACAAAAAATCTGAAGAAAGTTTAGAAGAAAATTCGTTTTATATGTTATATCTTTCTGATTTTTCTTCAAACAGTAGGCTTGATTTTACAGCTCGTTATGCTATTGCAGAAGAAGAGTTAATTGCTTTAAAACTGCCGGATCTATATAGTGCTTGGTTTTCCAATGCACTTTTAAACAGCAAGGTTCAGATAGCAAAAGATTTTTTACAGCCTCTGACTGATGAAGCTTTGAGTGATGAAATCAATACTATTTTGCAAGAAAAAGTTCTTACACACTAATCCTTTGAAGATTTGGATTTAAAAGAAATATTATTTAAAATTCTATAATCTTAGATTGTTATAAAATATATTTTTTGTTTTACAAATCTTAGCATATAATTATCTTAATGAAAAACTATTTTTTTCAATAACTTATTTTCTAAATTTTATTTTTAGCTAATGCTTTTGTATGTAGCGATAAAACTTGACGTCAATAATAACTACGCGTATGGTGCACTTATTCATTCTATATGAAATTAATAAGGAGATTTTTATGATGCGTTCATTAAGCCTTGCTTTTGCATTGAGTTTATTATTATTTACTGTAGCAGAAGCAAAAATTGCCACAGCCCCTTTTGCTATGGTTATTCAAGAAAGTGAAATGGGTAAAGCGGCCAAAAATTTAATTGAAAGTAGAGTTGGTAAAGACCAAAAACAATTGGAGCAAGAATATACAAGCTTACAAACTCAAGATAAAGAGTTTCAAGAAAAAGCTCAAGATTTCCAAAAACAAGCGGCCACAATGTCTGAAAAAGTAAGAACTCAAAGAGCTCAAGAACTTGATAAACAATTGCAAACACTACGTCAAAAAGCTCTAGATCTTGAAGAAAGACGCAAGTCTTTGGCTCAAAAGGCAGGCCCTATTCAACAAAAAGTAAATGCAGAAATAATGAAAGTTTTACAAACTGCTACTGAGAATATTGCAAAGGAAAAAGGTTTGGAGTTAATTTTAGATGCAACACCACCAGTGTATTATGTTGCAAACTCACTCAATATAAAGGGTGAACTTCTTAGTGAAGTAAATAAAATTTGGAAGAAGAACGGCTCTAAATTTAAAATCTAATGAAATAAATCCCCAAGACCTTAAATGGTTTTGGGGATTTTAATTTTTAACCCATTATATAATATGTCAAAATCATACACGCTTGCAGAAATTGCAGAAAAACTTGGTTTGGAATATCAAGGCGAAAACATTAAAATTACTAGGGTTAATACCATTGAGGCAGCCGGTGAAACTGAACTTACCTTTTTGGCAAACCCCAAATATATTCCAAAACTTAATGAAACTAAAGCCGGAGCAATTATAATCCGCAAAGATATGGCTGAAAAAGTTAAAAATGCCATTATTTGCGATGAACCTTACTATGCTTTTGCCAGATGTATTGCTCTTTTTGCTGAAATCGAAGGAACATTTGATGGCATAAGCCCCTTTGCTTCCATTGCTCATTCTGCCCAAATTGGTGAAAACTGCATTATTTATCCTTATGTTTACATAGGCGAAAATGTAAAAATAGGAGATAATTGCAAAATTTTCTCCGGAACATATATTGGAGAAAATAGTATACTTGGTGATAATTGTACTTTATTTCCAAACTGTGTGTTAATGTCAAAAACAATCTTGGGTGATGATTGTGTATTGCAACCTGGTGCAGTTCTTGGTGGTGAAGGCTATGGTTTTGTGCGAACAGATTTTGGCATTCATAAAATTCCACAAATTGGGCAAGTTGTAATTGGTGATAATGTGGAAATAGGAGCAAATACAACCATTGACAGAGCCTCGCTAAATGTTACTTCTGTGGCAGATGGCACTTGTATTGATAATCTGGTTATGGTTGCTCACAATGTAAACATTGGTAAAGAGTGTTTCATAATTTCCCAAGTGGGAATTGCCGGTTCAACAAGTATTGGTGATAAATGCACCTTGGCAGGACAAGCAGGCCTTGCCGGACATTTAGCCATTGGCAATAATGTTACAATTGGGCCACAAGCCGGAATTGCTAAAAATCTTGAAAATAATGATGTGGTAATGGGAAGCCCTTCTATGGATTATGGAAAGTTTATGCGTGTTTCCACCTTGATGCCCAAATTACCTGAGCTCTTTAAGCGTATGTCCAAGCTTGAAAAAATCATTGAAAATCTTGAAAAAGAAGAAAAGTAATAATTTATAGGTATTATTATGGAAAAAGAACTAAAAATTGGCGAAATAATGAAGATTTTGCCCCAT
>CAYJHF010000210.1:0-2613 GCA_964369905.1 uncultured Mailhella sp.
CGTTGCCTCCAAGTGCCACATTGTGGACGCCACAAGTGAATTGTGGCTCACTTTACGGCACGCAAAGCTGACGCCTTTGCTTACAGCTTTGATTAGTCTCTGCTGAAAATTCTTTTTTTCCACCAAACTTTTGCAAGTAAATTGCACGTTCCGTGCTTATTTTTTGCAAAATTTTTAGCCTCATTTCAATAAAAACCTTTTTATTTATATATAGTTATTATATTTTTCAGCATCGGCTATATAGTATTTTAAGTTAGCATCATTAATTTCAGATGAAATTACTATATAATTTCTCGGTATTTTTTTTATAATGTTTAGTTAAATTTTAAAATATTACTTTTCTTTTATATTTGGATATGTTTAAGCCAAATACTTAGCTAATAATTCATTTACCATGGCAGGATTACCCTTGCCCTTCATTTCACGCATTACCTGCCCCACAAAAAAGCCCAAAAGCTTTGTTTTACCGCCACGGTATGCCTCAAGCTCTGCAGGATTGGCGGCAATTACCTTTAGAACAGCCTCTTCAATGGCTTTACTATCGGAAACTTGCACCAGCCCTTTTTCTTTTACTAAGGCTTCTGGCATTTTTTCACCCTTGGCTAATTCGGGAAAAATTTCTGAAGCAATTTTAAAACTGATTAAGCCACCATCAATAATTTTGGCCAATTCAGCAAGCGCTTTTGGTTCAATTTCAAGCACTCCCTTTTGTCCATCTGCAATTCTTTGATTAATTTCCCTAAGTAATGGCCCTAAAATTAAATTAGCTATTTTTTTTGGTTCAGCATATATGGCTATAGATTTCTCAAGTAAATTAGTCAAGTAAGGATCAAAGGCAATTAGCTCAGCCTCAGCTTCAGCAATTTCAAAATCAGCCATAAAGCGTTCTTTGCGAGATTGTGGCAATTCAGGAAGAGCATTTTTCAATCTTTCAAGTTCTTCATCACTAATATAAACAGGCAATAGGTCAGGATCTGGGAAATAGCGGTAGTCTTCTGCATCTTCCTTGGTTCTCATGCCTAGGGTGATATTTTTATTACTGTCATAAAGCCTTGTTTCTTGTATAATCTTACCACCATCAAGCAAAATATCTTCTTGGCGAGTAATTTCATACTCTATGGCCTTTTGCACATGACGAAAAGAATTTAGGTTTTTAAGCTCTGTTCTGGTTCCAAATTCTTTTTGCCCCTTAGGACGCAAAGAAACATTGGCATCACACCTAAAACTACCCTCTTCCATATTACCATCGGAAACACCTAAATTAACCACTATGGCGTGTAAGGCTTTTAAATATGCTACAGCTTCTTCAGCACTGCGTAAATCAGGTTCACTTACAATTTCAATAAGCGGTGTTCCCGAACGATTTAAATCCACAAAACTCAAATTTTCATGGGCTGAATGAATATTTTTACCTGCATCATCTTCCATGTGAATTCTGGTAATTCCTATTCTTTTAACATTATCATTTACTTTTATATCCAAATGGCCATGCTCGCAGAGGGGCAATTCATACTGTGATATTTGATAATCCTTTGGCATATCGGGATAAAAATAATTTTTTCTGGCAAAAATAGATTTTTGGTTGACTTTAGCATTAATGGCCAAAGCTGTTAAAGTTGCCAATTCCACTGCCCTTTTATTTACAACAGGTAATACACCAGGCATACCTGAGCATACTTCACAAACATTGCTATTAGCTTGATCACCAAAAGAATTGGGGCAAGAGCAGAAAAGCTTACTCTCGGTAGCAAGATGAACATGGACCTCAAGACCAATAACAACTTCAAAACTAGACATTTATTTTCTCCAAGCGATAATTTTCAAATTTATTATATTGAAATAGTTATTATATTTTCAGCAATTGTTACGCCTTATTATTTTAGAAAAAAGGTATTTGCTAAATATACTCATGCCCTTTTAGCACAAGCAGTTGTAAAACTCAAGTAAAAGATATATAGTAATTTCAGAGGTAAATGCCTTTACTGTAAAACACAAAAATTGTGTTTTACAGTGTGAAATACTATAATGGATAGCAAGTTAAACATTTTTTCTCGCAAATTTTCACACTTGTAATCTCATTTTACCTATTATATGCTCAAAGTTTCTGTATGCAAAATTTATATAAATGATAAGTTTATGCAATAGTTACAAATTTTATGTAAAATGAGAATTGTATAAACATAAACACAAGGAGAAAATTGTGGAAACTTCTTTTTTTTCTTATTTCTTAACGGCTCTTGGAATAGCCTGCATTTTGGAAGCATTGCCTTGGTTAATTGCTCCGAGAAAAATGATTAATTTTATACTCGAGTTGGCAGAAACTGTAGATCCGGAAAAATTGAGATATTGGGGAATATTTTTACTATTGCTGGCTTTGATTTTTATCTGGCTGGGCAGAAGAGTGTTTACTATGGGCTAGAGCATTTTCAATAATTAGTCTATGCTAAGCAATGTGATAACTAAATATAAGTAAAAAAATTTTTTATTAAAATAAAAATAAAACTTTTGCAAGAAATAGGCATGGAATGCACGTCAATCTAATTTATATTCTTTCGGGGGAAAAAGGTTATTTCCCCCGAATCCCCTTTTCCAAAACTTTTTATTGAAGCTTTT
>CAYJHF010000211.1:0-2599 GCA_964369905.1 uncultured Mailhella sp.
AATATAATACTGATAATAAACTATGGTAAATTCTTGTATAATTGCCAATAACTACACCAATACAAATAATGCAAAGAGAAGAAATAAGTGCCAAAAATATGGTATTATAACTAAGAGTAATAAAATCATTTGATAAAACAAAAGTATAGCTAAACATAGTCCAATGGATTAGTTGAATACAAGGCAAAAAGAAGCCAAGACTCAAAATTATTAGACAGTACGAGGTGAAAAAATAAGGTAAAGCATTTTTTGCTTTTTTCCTATTAATTGGTCTTATTTTTGCGTTAAAAATACTGAATTTCTTTCTACCGCGCATAACTTTTTCCAGTATTAAAATTATAAAAACAAAGCTTAATAATATGCCTGCTATGCGAAGAGCTGAAACTTGATCGGAAAAATTAAACCAGCTGGTGAAAATGGCCGTTGAAAGGGTTTGCACACCAAAATAACTTACAGCACCATAATCACTTAAAACCTCCATTAAAACCAGTGTAACAGAGCCAACCAAGGCAGTTCTGGCTGCCGGCAAAATAACTTTATAATAAATACTAAAGCGTGATTTCCCGAGCAATATGGAGCTTTCAATTAAACTGGCTGCATCTTTTTTTAAATAGCTTTGCACAATAATATAAACGTAGGGATATAAAAAGAAAGTAAAAATAAAAATTGCCCCATTTAAAGACATTATATCAAAAATACCCCAGTTTGAGTTTTCTAAACCAAGGCTATTTCTCATAAAATATTGAATACTTCCGGTATATCCGAGCATTCCTCCATAAGTATAGGCAGCAATATAGGGCGGAATAGCCAAGGGCAAAATAAGCGCCCACTTAAAGAAATTTCTTAAAGGAAAATCATAGATTGTTACAATATAGGCTGTTGAACTGCCAATAAAGGTTGTAAAGATTGCAACAAAAATACATATTTTAATTGTTGCTAAAATATAATCTTTTAATAAATAGTTTTTGATATGAAGCCAAACATCATTGGTTGGCTCAAAAAGAGGATTTATAATGGCAATACATGATAAAATAATAAGCAATATAAACAGAGTAGTTAAAATAAACCAAATATTGTTAACTGAATTTTTCATAAAATTACACTCGTATAATGACTATTCTGATTTGAAAGCTCTGCGCAATAAATTGTGCAGAGCTTTTAATGCTTCCTTTTTACTTCTAACGCTTACTTCCAACCACCTTGTCCCATAATCATTGAAGCCTTAGTATTATTCTTGCCAATTTCTTCTAAATCAACATCCATTCTTGTAAATGTTCCTAAACTTTTAATAAATGGATGTGATTCAACTTTAGGGTTGGCAGGTGTTTCATAGTTTTTATTGGCATAAATTGCTTGCACTGGCTCTGAGGTGAGATGCTCAAGTAGCTTTATGGCATTTTCTCTATTTTTACCATATTTAATTAAACTAGCGGCACTAATATCAACATGAGTATTTTCAGGGAAGAAAAAAGCTGTCTTTTTAGCAACTTCCACTTCTTTTGGATCATCTGAATTGATCATTCTGCCTAAGTAATAAGTGTTTAATATGGCCACATCACCCTCACCTGCAATAACAGCTTTAATTTGATCTCTGTCATTTCCTTTTGGAGTTCTGGCCATATTTTTTACCAATCCTTTTACAAATTCAAGGGCTTTAGCATCAGAACTTTCTGCTATAATTCCTGCAACTAAGGATTGATTGTAGCCGGAATCAGCTGATCTAACCAAGATTTTCCCTTTAAAATCTTCCTTGGCTAAATCTTGATAAGTTTTCACCTTTGAAAAATCAAATTTCCCTTTCTCATAGCCAATACCCCTTGCCCTTTGAGTTAAGGCTACCCAAGTATTGTTTTTTCCACGCAAAGAGGCCGGAATATTTTCTTCAATTATTTCAGATTTGATTGGAGCTATCAAATCACCTGCAATGGCATCATAAAGGTTAACCATGGCAACAGTCATAAAAATATCTGCCTGTGTGTCCATTCCTTCACTTTTTAAACGAGCTAATATTTCAGGAGCCTTGCCTGAAATAACATTTACCTTAATGCCGGTTTTTTTAGTAAAATCATCATAAATACCTTGATCAATGTCATAATGGCGAGAAGTATAAACATTTACTTCCTCTGCAGCGCTGGCAGAGTTTACTAAAATTCCCATGCACATTAAAAAAATAGAAAAGCATTTAAATAATTTAAGCATAAAAATCTCCTTTATGCTGTTTAAGGTTATTAAATTGAAATCTCTGCATAACTCATTGCACAAGATTTCATGAAGAATTTACAAGGTAAACCCCACGACAAATTAAAAACTTGATAATAAAGCCTGTTTAAGCACAATTTACTGTAAAGCGATTAATTCTTTGAAGCTTTTATTCTGCATAGATTAGCGTCGCTAGTATTAATTTTTTATAAAAAATTATTCAACTCTCTATAGGAAAATTTTTTTTATAATCTAAACCTTAAAATATTTTAAAAGCCATAATCTAGAAGCAACTTATATATTTTACATTTTTTACTTACTGATTCTTATTTTTACAAAGTCGATTAGTTATCTATATAGAAAATGAAATTGAATGTCAATACTAAAAATATTTATTTTT
>CAYJHF010000212.1:0-2583 GCA_964369905.1 uncultured Mailhella sp.
GACTATTTTAAATTTTCTTCTAAAAGTTCTGAAATATGAGTAACTTGTAACCCATTATCTCTTTTTTCAGCTCCGCCACGCAGTTGCATTACACAGCCTGGGCAGTCCACCACTAAGCGTGTAGCCATGGTTTTTTCAATATTATTTAGCTTATTTTCAAGGAGTGTGGCAGAAATTTCAGGAAATTTTAATGAATATGTTCCACCAAAGCCACAACATACATCTTCTTCCGCACAGGGTGTGTAAACGGCAGTTTTTTCAATCAACTTGCGTGGGGCTTCACTAACTCCAAGTCCACGGCAAAGATGACAGGAAGCATGATAAGTGACTTTTTCATTACTTTGGCTAAATTTATCCATTCCTAAAATATTATAAACAAAAGAACTAAAATCAATTATTTTATTGGTAAAGTCTAAGCTTGCTTTAGAAAACTCTTTATCATCACTCAAAATTTGCCCATAACTATGTTTGAGATGTGAAGCACATGAGGCACAAAGGGTGATAATAAAGTCGCACTCTGTAAGGGCAAAGGCCTTTATATTTTGCTTTGCCACATCTATTGAGGTATTGCGCTGTCCCATCATTTCAAGGGGTAAACCGCAACAGCTTTGCTCAAGGGGAAATTCAAGAGCCACATTGTGTGCTGTAAAGATTTTAACCGCTGCTTGCAATTGCTCAGGATAAATAAAGTCTTGGGCACAGCCTGCAAAAAGAGCTACTTTGTAGCTTGGCTTAGTAATACTTGGCATATTTTTTTCAAACCAATCTCTAAAGGATAGTGGAGCAATGGCAGGCAAGGCCTTAAATTCATGTTTGGCAAAAAATATTGAGGGTAAATGTCTTTGATAAGCTGAACCTCTTGTGGTTGGGTATTGAGCAAACTTGGCAAATTTAATTAAACTATGAAATAATTTACGATTTTTCATTACTGCGCTGAGTAATGTGGCTTCAAATGGATTTTTTTCTTCGTTTAAGCGTACTCGAATTTCCCTTATCAACCTTGGTAAATCAATACCACCGGCACAAATATTCTTACAGGCTTCACAATTAACACAGTTTTGAGCAAGAATTTTTGCCAAGTCCTTGCCGTGGAAGAAATAAGTTAAAATAAGTCCAATTGCCCCTATATAAATATAACCCATTTTATGTCCGCCAACCAAGCGATAAACAGGGCAAACATTGGCACAAGCCCCGCAACGCACACAGCGAAATATTTGCGAAAACAACTCGTCCTTGGCAAGAGCACTTCGGCCATTATCTAAAAAGATAAAGTGCATTATTTTTTTATTATCTTCATTAACAGCACACTCTCCAGCACCACCAATCCATGTAACATAGGCGGTTAACATTTGAGCTGTGGCGTTGCGTGGTAAGACCAAGAGAGCATTTAAAGCATCATCAAAGGTTGGAACAAGTTTATCAAGGCCCATGATTGCAACATGAACCTTTGGCAAGGTTGTGACTAGGCGAGCATTGCCTTCATTGGTTACTGTTGCAATACTTCCACTTTCGGCAACCGCAAAATTAGCCCCCGTAATCCCCATGTCTGCCTCAATAAATTTTGGGCGAAGTTGAACACGAGCAACTTTTACCAAGTGTTGAACATCAGAATCTTGCTTTGTGCCTGTGGCTTTGCTAAAATCCTCTGCCACTTCATGCCGAGAAAGATGAATGGCAGGCATAACCATGTGTGATGGGCCTTCGCCACGAAGCTGAATAATCCATTCTCCAAGATCGGTTTCGTCCACCACAAAGCCATTAGCCTCTAAGTGACTGTTTAGCTGTGTTTCTTCTGTGGTCATGGATTTTGATTTAGCAATTGTTTTTACATTATTTTCTCTAGCAATTTTCACTACAAGTTCATTGGCTTCAACTGCATTTTTAGCTCGGTGAACAATAATCCCTCTAGCCTCGGCTTGGTTTTTAAATTGTTCATACAGCTTTTCAAAATTATGACTTACATAATCTTTAACTTCTGCTATTTTGCCAATTATAGATTGACTGTCCACTTGCTCAAAAACTGTTTGTCTATTGGCTTTATAGGCCACTGCAAAATTGTCTAAAGTTTGGCGTAAAAAAGAATTTTCTAGGGTTTTTTCCAGTTCTTCATGATAGTTTTTCAAATCTTTTGGAGCATTGTGCATTTTTAGTCCTCCAGAAGTATAATATGTTGTTCTAGTGGGCCGTGCACGCCAACGGCAGGAACACGTTCAATATCAGAAGTTCGGCTTGGCCCTGTAATAAATGCTGTATAGGCGGAAGTTTGTTTGCTTTGAGCTAAACGCAAAATCGGAGCAATAGAGGGTAAGTCTGGGAATATACTTGATTTTTTCAAAAATATAACACAAATTTCACTAATCATGGTGGCAAGCCTTGCATCTTCATTTTCAGAATGAAGCATACAAGTAGCACTTGCAGCAACCCCAAGCTCAGCTTCTGCAATACCAAGGTCAATTCCGGCTAAATACTTATGCAACCCACTCTCAAGACATAAAAAACCTTTTGCTTGGCAGGCTATTTTGAAAGGACTAAGAAACTCTTCATTAAGTTTTGGAGCTGCAATAATTCGCCCAAGGCGAGTTG
>CAYJHF010000213.1:0-2496 GCA_964369905.1 uncultured Mailhella sp.
CATAACTCGTGAATATTTTGGTTTATCATGAAGCATAAATGTTGCATCTATTATAATGCCGTCCACCCCTTCTTTTTGCATTCCGGGTAGCCCACCAAGGGTTTTATTGGTTACATCTTTGCCAAGGCCGGGCAGTCTAATTTCATCTCCTTTAAGCTCAACAACGTTTCTAAGCCCCCCTGTAGCATCATCACGAACTTCAAAAACAGCTATTTCAGTTTCTAATATTTTATGTTTTGGGTGATTTTTGCGTTCAATACGAATAATTTCTCCGGTTGGTGTAACCATACGCCAAGAAAGTAAATTATCAAGGGTAGTGCCATATTCAAAACAAAAAGGGCCACCTGAATTTTCAGCCACATTGCCACCATAATTATCGGCAAAATCTATGGCTTCTTGGGTTATAACTCCTGCTTCACAAGTCATGGTTTTTTCAGAAGGATTAACATCAATTTTTGTTAATCTGGTTAAATTTACCATAACAGTTCTTTTTCTGGCCGGAACAGTTCCCCCTGTCATTCCTGAACCACCACCCCTTGGTATGAGAGCAAACTTCAACTCATTGGCTAAATGAACTAATTTGCTAATTTGTTCAAAATTACTTGGTTCAAGAACAAGCATAGGTAATTCCATGCGTAAATCTGTAGCGTCGGTGGAGGTTTCAACTAAAGCACCAGGATTTGTAATAATACAATCTTTGGGCATAAATTCTTTTAATTTAATAATAAGCTCTTCACGAAACTTTGTTTCCGCATCATAAGCACTCCAAAACATGGTTATACCTTCACCAATACTTGTGGCATAAACATGAGCAAGAGATTGAGATTCTCTTTTAAAACGTGCTGCTACACTTTGCTTAACAATATCTGCTGGAATAAAAGGATTATAAGCCACTAAAAAAAGCTCTTCTGCTATTTGAGTGGCTAAATATTGCATGGCTGACGGCCATGTTTCAAACTCGTTTAAATTTATTCTAAGTATGCGATTTACTACAAATGCTGCTGAAATAGAAATATGTGGTCCTCGGTGAGCCATGAATACTTACTCCTAAAATGAAATCAATTTTTATTTTTACTTTATTTTCAATGTATTATATCTTAAACATAAAATTATTTTACTAAATTTAGTCTTGAATTAATGTTATTTTGCACCCATCTTTTATCAAGCCATTCCCTAGGTTGAACTGCAATACCACCTACTAAAAAGCCAAAGTGCACATGATCTCCTCCGGCTAAACCTGTTGTTCCTGTTGTTCCCACTATGTCTCCCGCCTTTACTTCAAGTCCAACTTCAACGTTTATGTCTGTTAGGTGAGAGTATAGAGAAAAAAGGCCAACGCCATGATCAATAATTACTAATTTACCGTAAATCCCTAAGGGTTCAGCAAATACAACTTTACCATTATTGGATGCAGGAACTTTAGCTTTAGCCACAGAGGCTAAGTCTATACCCATATGTACTTGATTATCTATAACTTCACCATTATAATAATAGGTGCGACGATCTCCAAACTGAGCCATTTCAGCTGAACGGGGAAGCTTTAAAAAATCACCAGTCCATTGTGGTTTATTCATAGATTTTGAACCGATAATCATTATAATTTGATTATCTTTAGTTCGACTTATATTATTAGCCTCAATATACTGTTCCAGAGGAGTATTTTTATTTGGAGCTAATCTAGCAAGTTCATCTTTCTTTAAAGTTAAGAACTTATCATTAATTTGCATATCATCTTCACGAAAATTTATATTTCTAGCATTTATTGCAAGTCTACTTTCTGTAATATTTCCGGCTAAGTCTTCCGCCATTATTTTGGGTAAATAATTATCTATCTCAATATATTCAGGAAATGGGAACAAGGAAACATACATATTTTCTTTTTGAGGATAGCCTTGGAAAAACACCTCATCAATATATATACCGGTTTTTTTTACTTCTTCATTAACTTCATAAACTATAAGAGCTGCCCCTCCTTTTTTTATGCCGGGGGGAACTGTTTTTACACTTATATATGGTGGTTTATTATCCAAGCTTAAATTAATTTCATTGGTGGTGCTATTTCCTATACCAAAGCCAGCAAATGAAGCATCATAAACTTTTACTTCTAAAATAAATCCACCCTCAGGTAGTTCTGCTTTTTCAAGATTAAATGGAATTTTAACAGAACTGGGTTTATCAGAAAAGGGCATTTCTAAAACAGTTAAACGCTTTGAACCTCTAACAACAGCAATTTCAACTGATTTAACCCCAGATTCATCGCTGATTTCTAAAGTTAACTCTTGTTTTGGGCCAACTTTTTTTCTTAGCTCAGGGTTAAAACTAATATTAGGCCCTGTTGTATCTTTAAAAACTAAATATCCGGCTATAATAACAAGTGTAGTTAGAATTAGGATAAAAATAGATGAGGTTTTTATAACTGTTTTAGCCATATATGTAATACTCCCATTTTGGCACTAAGGAATTTATTTAGTCCACGCTGAAAAAGTCAATTTTTGA
>CAYJHF010000214.1:0-807 GCA_964369905.1 uncultured Mailhella sp.
AAAAAATAATACTCCAGATTTTAATTCACGCCAAAGAGAAGTGACTCTACCATCATACAATATTGATGTAATTATTACAGAAAGACTTGTAACATGGCATGATTCCAGAACTTTGTATATGCTGGCCGCAACTGATATTACAGAGCGCAAAGCATTAATTGCTGCAGAAGTTGCCAATAAAGCTCAGAAAGAATTTTTAGCTAGAATAAGTCACGAAATACGCACCCCTATGAATGGTGTAATTGGTATGACAAGGCTAGCCCTTGAATCGCCTCCAAGCGAAGTGAATTACTATTTGCAAAAAATTCAAGCTTCAGGCTCATTATTGCTAGCAATTATTAATGATATTTTAGATTTATCAAGCATTGAATCCGGTAAAATGCACATTGATAAGACTGTAATTAATATTAACGAAGTTGTAACAAATATAAAAGACTTAATTCTTCCAAAAATTACTGAAAAAAATGTTGACCTAAAAATTGACATAGATAAATCTGTGCCCAAAAAGCTTATTGGGGATAGTTTACGTTTGTCGCAGGTTCTAATGAATTTGCTTGGTAATGCTTCCAAATTTACTATGGAAGGAAGTATTATTTTAAGAATGCAAGCTCAAAGTTTGGAAAAAAATAAAATAAAGTTGCTTTGCCAAGTGGAAGATAGTGGCATTGGCATTACTGAAGAACAACAAAAAGCCCTATTTAAACCTTTTGTTCAGGCTGAAAGCTCAACAGCCAGAAAGTTTGGAGGAACAGGTCTTGGTTTATCAATTTGTAAAGCCTTGGTTGAGCTGATGGGTGGAGAGATAAG
>CAYJHF010000214.1:817-1815 GCA_964369905.1 uncultured Mailhella sp.
ACTTTTTTATTTTATATAATCGTGGAGGAATATGATCCAAGCTATGAAAGCGATGAAACTGAAACTCCATGGCAAGATTATTCTTTTGAGGGGCGTAAATTCCTACTTGCCGAAGATAATGCTATTAATAAAGAGATAGCTGTGGCTATTTTGAAAAAATTTGGTATAGTTGTTGATGCTGTTACTGATGGCCAGGCTGCATTTGATGCTTTTATGGAAAAAGATTATGATTTAATTTTGATGGATATTCATATGCCTGTTTTAAATGGTTTTGAAGCCACCAGAAAAATTCGTGAAAATTCAAAGCGTGATGCTAAAACCGTTCCTATTGTAGCCATGACTGCAAATGCCATGGAAGAGGACAGGTTAGAATGTATTAAAGCAGGAATGAACGAACATATTTCAAAACCCATAGATATAAATCAGCTCAAAAAGACATTATATTTGATTTTGGTTAATAAATAGTTTGTTTTAGTTCTTTATTTCTTGTATTAGTTTGGTATATAATAAAATATGCAAAAAAAATATCTTTATATACATGGGCTGAACAGTGATATAAATTCACGTTCTGAGCAAGATTTAGCAAAACTGCTTTTTGCTGTGCAAGGACTTGGCTATAATTATGCAAAAGATGCTGAGTTTTGTTATGCACAGCTTTGTGCGCAAATTGAAGAGCAACTTAATCTGGCCCTGAAACATAATATCCATTTAAAATTACTAGGCTCTTCACTTGGTGGATTTTGGGCTTTGACTATGGCAAAAAAATATAGTTTGCCCTGTATTGCCTTTAATCCTGTTACTTATCCCCATGAGCAATTGCGTCCAATAGTTGGTATTAATCAAAATATATACACATTAGAAAAATATGATTTAACCACAAAAATTTTAAATTCCTATGAAAAATTTATACTAAATAGCAACTTGCCTATTAAGCCTTTTCTTATTTTGGGGCAAAATGACGAACTTTTGCCTTATGAAGTTGCACTAAAATTTTGGCA
>CAYJHF010000214.1:1825-2454 GCA_964369905.1 uncultured Mailhella sp.
ATATTCATTCAATTATGAATTATTCTAATTATTTATCTTTAATGAAATTAATTTGATTTGACAGAAAAGCATTAACCACATAGTCTACTATAAATAATTTATTTTAGCTTTTTGAGTTTTATAAATTAAAAATGAGGTGACTATGAAAAGTAGATATTTATATATTCATGGATTAAATAGTGATGTGAATTCTTGGGCTTTTCAAGAAATATCAAAATTTTTAGATGTAATACCATTGGGTTATAATTATGCGAAAAGTGCAGATTATTGTTATGAACAATTGTGTGCTCAAATCGAAGCCAATTACGAAGAAGCAGAAAACAGCAGAGAAGTGGTAAAATTGATTGGTACATCACTAGGGGCTTATTGGGCTTTATATCTTGCTAAAAAATATGCCATAGCTTGCGCAGCTTTTAATCCGGTTATTAATCCTTATAAGCAATTGCGTCCATTCCTAGGCAGAAATCAGAATGAATATACTTTGGAAGAATATGAACTTACCGACGAAATACTAAATTCTTATCAATCTTTTGAACTAAATACTAATTTGGCCATAAAGCCCTATATTATTCTTGGGGAAAATGATGAAATAATCCCTTTTGAACCAAGTTTAACCCTTTGGAAGAGCA
>CAYJHF010000215.1:0-2379 GCA_964369905.1 uncultured Mailhella sp.
ATTCGAACCTGCGACTCTCTGCTTAAAAGGCAGGTACTCTACCGACTGAGTTAACACCCCAACCAAGAAATAAGTTTTTATACCAGCTACGAAATCTAGTCAAGAAAAATTTTGAAATTTTAATAATTTCTTGCTCTCAAAACCTATTTCCGTAGAAACTGTATATTTTATCATATAATATTGTAAACTTTTAAAAACTGAAAGGGCTTACAAATTCCAAATTTATTTTAGATAAATTTTTGACAAAAACTAACTACTTATGTTAGTTAGTAATTACTACATATGAAAAATATTTAATTTTAAACTTCTGCAAAATTGTGTCTACTAATTTGCAGATTAAAGCCCCTAAGTAATTAATTGTGACACTTTGCCACTAATTAATTGATTTATATATCTTTTAACTGTATACAAAAAAATCTTAGCTTTTTTTAATTTTATTTTTTAAGAGAAACTTTGCAATAAAGCATAATTATGCAGAGCTCTCAGATAGAAAGCTCTGCACAATTCATTGTGCAAGGTTTCATGGAGAATTTGCAGAGCAAATTCGACCAAAAATCAAGAATAGGCAAAACCACGTTTTTTCCGTTAAGTGATTGATTTTTGTGCCTTTTACCTCTGCATAGATATTTTTAATAAAAATTTATACTTATGATTTTTGCACCATTTTTTCTAAAAAAATAATTATGCAGAGGTCTCAGATTAGGAGAAAATATGGATGACTACCTTAAGCAAGCTCTTGAAATAGTGAAAGCTCAAGCTTCAGTAAGAATAATGTCCGAAGAAGAAATTACCTCTATGGTTAGAACCTTGGCCTACCATTTACGTTCTTTAGAAGATATTAATTTACAACCTGAAGAGCAAAAAAAACCTGTGGTAGAACCAAGTAAATCTATAAAGGAAAAAAGCATTACCTGCCTCGAATGCGGAAAAAGCTTTAAAATTTTAACCAAAAAACATTTGGAAGCTCATAATTTAGATCCAGATGCCTACAAGGATAAATGGGGCATAAAGAAAACAGCCCCCTTGGTTTGCAAAGAGTTGCAAAGAGAAAGAAGAAAGAAAATGAGAGAAATGAAACTTTGGGAAAGAAGGGTTTCCAAAAAGTAAAATTGAAAAGAAAGTTAATTATATGCCAAAATTTCCAAAAAATTTAGACCCAAGCCAATTTCCATCACCTTGTTTTGTGACAGATTTAGCCAAATTACGTTATAATGTAAGCATTTTAGATAAAGTGCAAAAAAGAACAGGGGCTAAAATTTTACTAGCCCTCAAAGGCTTTGCCCAGTTTGCCAGTTTCAATGTAATTTCAAGGGCTATGAATGGGCCATTATATGGAGCCTGCGCAAGTTCCGTTGATGAGGCAAGGCTTGCCAAGGAAGAATTTAGGGGAGAAGTACACGCCTTTGCAGCCGCTTTTAGTGAAGCTGAAATGGACGAACTTTTACCATTAATTGATCATATTACCTTTAATTCCACTAGGCAGTGGAAGAAATTTAGACCAATTATTCAAAAGTATATGCTAGCTAGCAAGAGAGAAATTATTTGCGGGCTTAGAATAAACCCTGAACACTCGGAAGGGGCTGTGCCCATTTATGATCCTTGCGATCCAAGTTCAAGACTTGGCATTAGACTAAAAGATTTAGAAAAGGAAGATTTTTCTGAACTATTTGAGGGCATAACAGGCTTACATTTTCATACTTTATGTGAACAAAACTCAGATGCTTTGGCCAGAACTTTGGAAGTGGTGGAAGCTAAATTTGGACATATTTTGGAGAAAATGCACTGGGTAAATTTTGGCGGTGGTCATCATATAAGCCGAACAGATTATGATTTAAACTTGCTATGTTCTTGTATTGACAGGGTACAAAGTAAATATAAGGTGCAAGTTTATCTTGAACCTGGTGAAGCCATTGCTTATCAGGCAGGGTATTTAATTACTACAGTTTTGGATATTGTAGAGGCAGATCGCCCCACCATTATTTTTGACAGCTCGGCCGCTTGCCATATGCCGGACGTAATTGAAATGCCCTATAGACCGGAAATCACGGGAGCAGGCCAAGATGGTGAAAAAGCATATTCTTATCGCATAGGCGGTAAATCATGTTTGGCAGGTGATGTGGTTAATATTTATTCCTTTGACAGAGAAATTGTAGAAGGTGATAAGCTAATTTTTGAAGATATGGCAATTTATAGTATGGTGAAAACCACAACTTTTAATGGCATACGCTTGCCTTCCATTGCTTTGTGGGATAGTGAAAGCAATAAAATTCATAGTATTAAACATTTTACTTATGTAGACTTTAAAAATAGATTGTCTTAGCCATAAAGTTTTTTATTATAATAAGGATAAAACTTTTGCAAGAAATAAGCACGGAACGT
>CAYJHF010000216.1:0-2333 GCA_964369905.1 uncultured Mailhella sp.
ACTTGTGGCATCCACGACGTGGCACTTGGAGGCAACGTGCCTTTGTAGAAAAAGTTAAAAATTGACTTTTTCAGCGTGAACTAACTAAGACTTTTAAAAAATGCTTTTTTCTAACAAAAGAGAATTATATGAAACTATTACTGGATGCAGGCAGTGGCGGAAGAGCTTCGGCTAGATTAATAAGCGAACTTTTTTTCAAACATTTTGACAATGAAATTTTGGCTAAGATGGACGACGCAGCCCTATTAAATGTTAGCTCACCCATTGCGGTTAGCACGGATAGTTATACCATTAGCCCAATCTTCTTCCCTGGTGGAAATATTGGTAGTTTAGCAGTACACGGAACAGTGAATGATGTTTCTATGCTTGGGGCAAAACCAAAATATCTGACCTGTGCCTTTATTCTTGAAGAGGGCTTAGACCTTGAAGAGCTGGAATTAATAGTTAAATCCATGGGTGAGGCAGCCAAAGAGGCCCATGTGAAAATTGTTAGCGGAGATACAAAGGTTGTTCCTAGGGGAGCTTGTGATAAAATATTTATAAATACTACAGGAATTGGGGAAATAATCCCCACAAATTACCCCACACCTTCAGGGCACAATGCCAAGGACGGTGATGTTATTTTACTTAGCGGAAGCATGGGAGATCATGGATTAACCATTATGGCCGCTAGAGAAAATTTTAGTTTTAGTAGTGATTTACAAAGCGATAGCGCAAGCTTAAACCATGTAATTATTGAATTGATAGAAAGTGTTGAAGATATTCATGTGCTTAGGGATCCCACCCGTGGAGGTGTGGCCACAACCTTAAATGAAATTGCCGAACAATCAAGGGTGCGTTGTTTGATTTTTGAAGATAAATTGCCCATTAATGAAAATGTTAAGGCAGCCTCAGCACTTTTAGGTTTAGATCCATTATATTTAGCCAATGAAGGAAAATTTCTATGTATTTTACCAAGTTCACAAATGGAAAAAGCTTTAAAAATTATGAAAAAATATAATAATGAAGCCACAATGATTGGCGAAGTAAGTAATTTACAAGAAGGAAAATCACCTCAAGTTGTACTTCAAACCAAGATGGGTGGAAAAAGATTATTAAATATGCTTGAGGGCGCGCCCTTGCCAAGAATTTGTTAAATCACACTTGCTTATTTTTTTGGAAAACTTTTTATACAAAAGTCTTTACCATTCTTTTAGAAAGTTTTTAACCAAATTCAATTTTTAATGAATTAATCAATATTTTAACCTATTACCTAGAAGAAAATAATATGCCTGAATTACCAGAAGTTGAAACAGTTGCCAGAACGCTAAGTCCTCACGTTGTGGGTAAAAAAATTGTTGAAATAAAAGTTCTTAACCCCAACTCATGGCAAGGAACAAATCCAGAAAATCAAATTGTCAATAAAGACTTACAAGCTAAGATTTCAAGGGTTGGCAGAAGAGGCAAATTATTAATCATTTTCCTTGAATATGAAGATAAAAACCCTCCTGCTTTTGGGCTTGGGGTACACCTAAAAATGACAGGAAAACTCTTTCCTTATGCCCAAGGTATTGAACCAAACAAACACACCAGAATAGTTTTTACCCTTGATGATAATTCTCAAATTTTCTTTGATGACATAAGAAAATTTGGCTATATTAAACCATTAAATCCTGAAAGTATTGAGCATTGGAATTTTTGGCAAAAGCTTGGAAAAGATCCTTTTGAACTTAATGAAGCAGAATTTATTGATTTATTTAAAAATAAAAAAACAGGTATGAAATCGCTTTTATTAAATCAAGAAATAATTTCTGGAATTGGCAATATTTATGCTGATGAAATATTATTTAAATCGCAAATTCACCCCATGGAGGCGGCCTGCAATTTATCAAAAGAGCAATTAGAAAAAGTTTTTAAAGCAAGCCTTGAAATCTTAACTGAAGCTATCAATGCTTGTGGAAGTTCCATAAGGGACTATCGCACAGCCAATGGCGATGTGGGTAGCTTTCAAAATAAATTTTTTGTCTATAATAGGATTGGCGAATGGTGTAAAATTTGTAATTCAATACTTGAAAAAACTAAAGCCGGCGGAAGAACAACATCTTATTGCCCAAAATGCCAAAGCTTGATAAAGAATTGATTTTTATTTTTTAAACCTTTACGCATTTTTTGTGTAGAGCTTGCATAACTAGTCGATGCTGAAAAATGTGATAACATATTGTTAATAAAAGTAAAGTTAGCAAAAAGAACACAAAAAAATCTGCAAGAAATAAGCTTGGAACAAGCGATTTTCTTGCAGATTTTGAATTAAAAAAAAGATTTTGAAGCATCGGCTATCCAAAGCTGTAAGCAAA
>CAYJHF010000217.1:0-2332 GCA_964369905.1 uncultured Mailhella sp.
CGGCCAACACCCCTGGATCCAATATGAATTTGGTAGCAGGAGAAAGCGTTTCTGTGAAAAAACTTTTACTTGGTATGGCAGTTGCCTCCGGAAATGATGCTTGTGTTGCCATTGCTGAACACCTTTCAGGTTCAGAGCTTGAATTTACTAAACTAATGAATGAAAAAGCCAAAAAACTAAATATGAAAAATACTGTGTTTAAAAATTCAAGTGGCTTGCCTGCCAAGGGACAATTTACTACAGCCACAGATATGTTGGCCCTTAGCAGAAATTATTTAATTACTCACCCAAATGGCCTTCGTTATCATAGTGTAAAATCAATCCATCACCGCGGAATAAAAAAAATCAATAAACATCCACAACTTGGAAAATATAATGGAACAGATGGCTTAAAAACAGGCTGGACAAAAGCTTCAGGCTATAATATCATAAGCACCTCAAGACAGGGTAAAGTTAGATTAATTGCAATTATTCTAGGTGCTAAAACATCAAAAATTAGAGCCAAAGAACTAAATAGACTAATGGATGCAGGTTTTTCTTGCGAACATGAACAAAATGCCTCAGTTTATAATCTACTTAGCCTAAAAGAATTATAAATAGGTTTAGTATAAAACTGCACTGCAAGTACGGTTTGAAATAATTTTTAAAAATTTATAAAAATATATAAATTTTATTTAAAAAACGTTTAGCAAAGGAGAGTTTATTGTTATGGATGCACTTACGAGTTTGGTTAGAGAGATCAATAGTGTTCTCTGGGGAATTTATTGTCTAATTCCTTTATTGGTTGGAGCCGGAATTTACTTCACATTAAAACTAAACTTTGTCCAAATAAGACGCTTTGGACGAGCAATGAAGTTCACATTTTCTAATATTTCCTTTAGCGGTAAAGATGCCGGTAAAGACGGAGTAAGTTCTTACCAATCTTTAGCAACAGCTATTGCAGCCCAAGTTGGAACAGGAAACTTAGCAGGCGCTGCAACCGCCATTGCCTTAGGTGGTCCAGGAGCAATTTTTTGGATGTGGATAGCAGCCTTTTTTGGAATGGCAACAATCTTTGCCGAAGCTGTTTTGGCACAAATCTACAAAACAAAAGATGATGAAGGAACAGTAATTGGTGGTCCAGCTTATTATATTTCAAAAGGACTTGGCAGTAAAGCACTGGCAGGATTTTTTGCTGTTTCAATTATTATTGCCTTAGGATTTATTGGCAATATGGTGCAAGCAAACTCCATTGCTGATGCTTTCTATACTTCTTATGGAATTCCAAGATATATAGTTGGCATTATTGTGGCTACCTTCATTGGTTTTGTTTTCTTAGGTGGTCTTACTCGTTTGGTTTCTACTACAGAAAAATTAGTGCCTATTATGGCTGCTCTTTACTTGCTTGGCGGGTTTTACATTGTGTTTAGTAATCTTGAAATGGTTATACCTGCTCTCAAAATGATCTTTGTGGGAGCTTTTGATCCGGAAGCAGCAACAGGCGGAGTAATTGGAGCAAGTATTAAGGAAGCAATTCGTTATGGTGTTGCTCGTGGATTATTCTCCAATGAAGCCGGCATGGGCTCAACTCCACACGCCCACGCCATTGCAAAAGTAAAGCAACCTGCAGCACAAGGGCTAACCGCAGCCGTTGGTGTTTTTGTGGATACTTTTATTGTGTTAAACATGACTGCTTTTGTAATCTTGATTACAGGTGCGATTGGAACAGTTCCTGGTGAAGTTCCAACCGGTATTGCCCTAACTCAAAAAGCTTTCCAAATTGGACTTGGAGATTTTGCCCACCCATTTATTGCTGTGTGCTTATTCTTCTTTGCTTCTTCATCCATACTAAGCTGGGGATTTTTTGGCGAACAAAATATAAAATTCCTCTTTGGCACAAAGGCTGTTGGTACTTATAGGGTAATTGTATTGGCGTTCTTAATTCTTGGCTCAATGCTTAAGGTTGATCTTGTTTGGGAATTGGCTGATATGTTCAACGGCATAATGGTATTACCAAACCTTATTGCCCTTTTTGCCCTCTCAAAGGTTGTGGGTAAAGCTCTTGAAGATTACGAGAAAGACTATTCAAAAGATTTACTAAATAAATAAAATACAAAAATTATGAATAGAGGCAACTTTGCCAATTCGTTAAATTGTTACATTTTGATGTAATTCTACTCAAGGGCAGTTTCAAGATTTATTGAAACTGCCCTAATTAGTCCACACTGAAAAACACAATTTTTGTGTTTTTCAGAAAGGCACGTGCCTCCTAGTGCCACCTTGTGGACACCACAAGTAAATTGTGGCTCACTTTACGGCACGCAAAGCTGACGCATTTGCTTACAGCTTTGAT
>CAYJHF010000218.1:0-2293 GCA_964369905.1 uncultured Mailhella sp.
AACATTTTGTTCAACTTGACTATAACTTTGATAAGTTCTGCTTTTGAGTTCAATGCCAAAATTTTTGGCAAATTCTTCCTGTAGCCAACTCACCAAAATATAGTTTGAAGGATAGTCTAAGCAATCAATCCATAACTCAAATCTTTTTCCACTACTGTCACGCCTATAACCTGCTTCATCTAGTAAATTATTGGCAAGTTCAACATTATATTCTTCATAGTTTTTATAGACAAAGGGGCTTTGGGGAGCAATGGGGGCATACATTGCCTCAATTTTATGAGTATTAAAAAATTTTACCAATGAACTTTTATCAACTCCTATTGTTAAAGCTTTTCTTACTTTTTTATTAGCTAAAATGGGATTTTTAAAGTTTAAAGTTAACATAAAGTATGGATGTAAATTTTCAACTGTATGAAAGTTATAGTTAGCTATATTGGCATATTCTGTAAATTCTGATACTTCAAAATCTGAATAGAATGTCACCATGTCAATATGCCCAAGTTTTAAAGCATAAAACATTTCTTGATTGTTTAAAAAAACATTATATTTCAAATTATCTGCCTTTGGAAAACCTTCTAAAAAGAAATTATTATTTTTTTCCAAGTGAATATGTTTGTTTTTAATAAACGATTTTAGCTTATATGGTCCTGAACCAACTATCTTTAGTAGTGAATTGTCTGAAAGTGAAAAGTTTGTTGTGCCATAAATATGTTTTGGTAAAATTGGCACATAAATAGGAGCTAATAGCTTTGGTAAGCTAGGAAAAGGGTTATGTAAGTGAATAAGTAAAGTTTTTTCTCCCACAACTTCAACTTCCTTTATACTTTCTAAAAAAGGGAAAAAGGCGTGATGTTCCTTACTCATTTCAATAGAAAAAGCCACATCATCTGCATTAATGCTTTGTCCATCGTGAAAGTAAGCATTTTCTTTTAAATTGAAAGTATAGCAAAGTTTATCTTGGCTTATGCTCCAAGAATTAGCAAGGTAAGCTATGGCCTCACCATTTTCAGCATAACGTGTTAATCCGGAAAAAAGTTGTGCTCCCAGAAAAAAAACCAAGCTACCTGATTTGAGATTTGGAAAAAAAACCTCAGGAAAACTTTCAATACCAATAAAAATTGTATTTTGATTATTTGCCCTAGCTATATGCCCATTAGATAAAAATATATTTATACTTAGTAAAAAAGACAAAAGAACTAAGAAATTAATAATTTTCCGCATAAAAATACTCAATCAATGGTAATAAGATTGTATTTGACAGCAAACATGGTTATTTCTCTGGTATTATGCAAAGAAAGCTTGCGCATAAAGTTTGTGCGATGATTGACCACAGTTTTTTCAGAAATAAAAAATTTCTGAGCTATTTCTTTATTTAACAAACCCTTAGCAAGACAAATTAAAATTTCTTGTTCTCTGGCTGTAAGTAGTTCAAAAGGTTTATCAATTTGCTCTTCTTCTGCTCCATAATGGAAAAAATCTCCCTCAAGTTCTGAACTTACATATTTTTCTCCACGTAAAATTGCATCTATTGCTGTAAAAAATTCATTACTATCTGCTGTTTTAAGTAAATAGCCCCTCGCTCCGGCTCTAAAAGCAGAGCGTACATATTCAGCCCTTTCAAACATAGAAATAATTAATATTTTTACATTTGGGCATTTTTTTGAAATTACATTTGCAGCCTCAAGACCACTCATACTAGGCAAGGCCACATCTAGAAGCAATAAATTTGGTTGCATTTCATGGCATAGGTTTATAGCTTCTTCAGCAGTTCCAACTTCTGCAATAACATAAAGTTTAGGATTTGTTGAAAGCAATTGCCTTAAACCACTGCGAAATAAGGCGTGATCCTCTGCAATAATAATTGTACTTGCCATATTTACCTACTGTTGCAAATATTTTCTACTGTAATTTTAGAGCACTGCATAACTATTTTTTGCAAAATTCTTTATAAAAAAGTTAAAATTTTGGAAAAATGAAAATTTTATATGCAGAGTTTTCTATTTTACATAAATAACCAAGAAAGTCCACCTCAATTGAGAGCTCTTCATAATTATTTTTATAGCAAATCTTCTCAAAAAATAAAATTAGAAAAGTTTGAAAATTTTATGTACAGAGTTTTCCAATCTAATAAGATGAAAAAAACCACACTTTATTATACAAAAGGTGGTTTTTTTCAAAAATAGTCCACGCTGAAAAACACAATTTTTGTGTTTTTCTACAAAGGCACACTGGCTTTGCGTTCCACTGCGTGGACGCCTGAAGTGAATTCAGGCTAACTCTGTGCCGTGCAAAA
>CAYJHF010000219.1:0-2241 GCA_964369905.1 uncultured Mailhella sp.
GAACAGATGGAATGCGTGGCCTAGTTAATGAATACCCCATGACGGCAGAAATGGCTTTACGCCTTGGACTTGCTGCCGGAATGTATTTTAAAGATGGCAAGCATCGTCATAAAGTTATCATAGGAAAAGATACACGGTTATCCGGATACTTATTTGAATCTGCTCTAACCGCAGGACTGTGTTCAATGGGTATGGACGTTTACCAGGTTGGCCCCATGCCAACTCCTGCCATTGCTTTTCTTACCAGAAATATGCGAGCTGACCTTGGAGTTGTCATTTCTGCAAGCCATAATCCTTTTAATGATAATGGCATAAAATTTTTTGATAAAAATGGTTTTAAATTACCTGATGAAGCCGAAGATATAATTTCAGAAATGGTTAGTCAGATGGATCAAGAATGGGATTACCCACCTGCCCATAAAGTAGGTAGAGCTAAAAGAATTTATGATGCTCCTGGCCGTTATATTGTATATTTAAAAAATAGCTTTCCTGAGAAATATTCTTTGTCTGGTCTTAGGGTTGTTTTAGATTGCGCCAATGGAGCAAATTATAAAATTGCCCCATTAGCTCTTGAAGAACTTGGAGCTGAGGTAATTTCTTTATCCATAAACCCTGATGGAACAAATATAAATCACAATTGTGGTTCATTGCACCCGGAAAATATGCAGGAAAAGGTTCGAGAAGTAAGAGCAGATATAGGAATTGCCCTTGATGGAGATGCAGATAGGTTAATTGTAGCTGATGAAAACGGCAAAGTTCTTGATGGGGACGAAATTATGGCCATTTGTGCTAAAGACTTACTACAAAAAAATCAGTTGAAAAATAAAACCTTAGTAACTACGCTAATGAGTAATATGGGGCTTGATAAATTTATGCTTGACCATGGTGGAAGTGTTGTGCGAACAGCAGTTGGTGATCGCCATGTGGTAGAAGCAATGCAAAAATTTGATTGCAATTTTGGGGGTGAACAGTCAGGGCATTTAATATTTAAAGATTTTAGCACTACAGGTGATGGACTTCTTGCAGCCTTACAGCTTCTTAAAATTATGCAAGAAACTAAGAAAAAACTATCTGAACTTGCAGGGCAACTAACTTTGTTTGCTCAAGAAGTTATAAGTATTCCTGTAGCAATTAAACCTCCACTTACCGATGTTTTACCTATTCAAGAAGCCATTAAGCAGGTAGAAAAAGAAATTGGTGATGGACGTGTTTTAGTTCGCTATTCAGGTACTGAAAATGTTTGCCGTATTATGGTAGAGGCAAAAGAAGAAAAAATGGTTAAAAAATCTTTGCAATATTTAGCTGAAATTATTCAAGCAGAACTTGGCAATAAAAAATAAATGCTTTAGGGTATTATTGTATAAAAGTGCAAAAACAAGTATTGAGGTTAATAATGTTTAATATTTCTAAAGTAGTTATTCCGGTTGCAGGATTTGGAACTCGCTCCCTTCCAGCCAGCAAAAATATTCCCAAGGAAATGCTACCTGTATATAATAAACCCGTTATTCATTATGTTGTTGAAGAAGCTTTGGCTGCGCAAATGTCAAATGTGATTTTTATTACCAGTCGAGATAAAACAGCCCTAGAGGATTATTTTGACGGGCATTTTTATTTGGAAACCTTACTTGAAAAAAAAAATAAAAATGCTTTATTACAAGAAATTCTAAAAATTTCTGAAATGATTGATATGATCACTGTAAGACAAAAAAATCAATTAGGACTTGGTCATGCAGTGCTTTGTGCAGAGAAAATTATTGGACAAGAAGCTTTTGGAGTAATGGTTGGTGATGATATCTTTTTAAGTGAAGTTTCAGGTATGCAACAACTTGCTAACATTGCAAAAAAAGAAGAAACAGCTGTAATTGGCGTAATGGAAGTTCCAAAAGAACAAGTGAGTAAATATGGAATTATAGCCGGAAATAAACGTGCAGATGGGATTATAGAAATAACGGATATGGTAGAAAAGCCGGAAATTGATAAAGCTCCATCTAATTTGGCAATTATTGGACGTTATATTTTAACTCCTGAAATCTTTACTCACCTACATAAAACCCCCAAGGGTTATGGCGGAGAAATTCAGTTGACCGATGCATTAAAAACCTATGCTAAGGAGCAAAAAGTTCTTGCTGTAGAGGTTAAAGGTAGGCGTTTCGATGCAGGAAATTGGGCTGATTATTTGTGCGCAGGCATTTATTTTGGCTTAAAAGATGAGGAATTAAAACCGGTTTTATTAGAAAAACT
>CAYJHF010000220.1:0-2180 GCA_964369905.1 uncultured Mailhella sp.
GAAGTTATAACCGTTGAGGATAAAGTTTTGCCATCCATTTTACAAGGACGCACAATTCCCATTAGTGAAAAATTCCGCAACTTAATAAAAGACTATATGATAAAAACAGTAGAATTAGAAAAAGGGGCAACGGCTAGAGTTTTAAAACGAGCTGATATGAAGATTGGTGCTAAAACCGGCACAGCCCAAGTTGTAAAAATCAAAATGGACGGTGAAGATAGGGTAAAAAACGAAGATTTAAGTTTTTATGAGAGAGATCATGCCTGGATGGGTGCTTTTGGTGAAAAAAACAATACTCGCTATGTTGTCATCACCATGCTAGAGCATGGAGGGGGCGGAGCTTCTGCCGCAGGTCCGGTTACAAAGGCTGTGTTTGAATTACTTTTCCCTCTGTCTGTGGCTGAAAACTCAGAAAAAAACAATTAAAAAACATTAAAATTTATATACTAACTATACGAGAATAACATGAAATTGTTGAATTTACCTGAGAAAAAAAACTTTTTAGATTTGAACTGGATGCTTGTGCTTTCAGTTGTATTAATTTTTACTCTTGGAATAGTCAATTTATATTCTGCCAGTAGTATAAAATTGGAAACAGGTATTAATATAGCCCCATTTTATTATAGGCAACTAGTTTGGGGTGCCGTTGGGCTTATGTTTATGTTTTTTTGCACAATTTTAAGTTATACCATTGTGGAACGCTTTGCCCCATTGTTCTATTTATTTGTTTTATTTCTACTAATTCTTGTACCTCTTGTGGGAAAAAGTGTTTATGGGGCTCAGCGTTGGTTAGATCTTGGTTTCTTCAATCTTCAGCCAAGTGAGTTGGCAAAATTTGCCATTCTTTTAATGGGTGCTAAGTTTTTAGCCGGTGATGGTGAAGCCTTAGGCTGGATAAGATTGATTAAAATATTTCTAATTGGCTTTATACCATTTTGTTTAATTGTTATTCAACCAGATCTTGGAACAGCCCTTACCTGTATGGTTTTAGTGGGGGGAATGGCTGTATACCATGGAATTAAATGGAAAGTTCTAAAGATTTGCCTTATTGTTATTCCACTTATCTTGCCCCTTGCTTGGTTTGGAATGCACGATTACCAAAAACAAAGAGTTTTAACATTTTTAGATCCAAGTCAAGATCCCTTAGGATCAGGTTATCACACCATTCAATCGCAAATTGCTATAGGTTCAGGTGAAATTTTTGGTAAAGGCTTTCAAGCAGGCACTCAAAGCCAATTACGGTTTTTACCTGAAAAACACACAGATTTTGCTGTGGCTGTTTTTAGTGAAGAATGGGGTTTTATTGGAAGTTTAACCTTAATTATTTTGTTTTGCTTTTTTTTATTTGAAGTATATAATACGGCAAGTAACGCAAAGGATCGATTTGGTAGCACATTATGTGCCGGAATTTTCTTTTATTTCTTTTGGCAAATAATTGTTAATATTGGAATGGTTGTTGGGCTTATGCCAGTAGTGGGAATACCTCTGCCATTTATTAGTTACGGCGGAACTGCCATGACAGTTAATTGTGGATTAGTAGGACTTGTGCTCAGTGTTTCCATGTATCGCTATGTGTTTAAATCTGCTTTGTAAAGGAGAATATAATGGCAAGAGATGAAATCAATGCTTTCTTGGGTTCGGGAACAAACTTTAATGGTGTGTTAAGTTTTCAAGGCTCAGTTAGAGTAGATGGTAGTTTTATAGGTGAAATTCAATCTGATGGAGTTTTAGTAGCAGGTAAAGAAGCTAAACTACAGGGAAAATTTTCTGTGGGCGAATTTACCTTGGCTGGAACTTTTGAAGGTGATTTAATTGCTTCTCGTCGCATAACAATTTTTAAAGGCGGAATTATTAAAGGCTCAATAAAAACACCATCACTAATAGTTGAAGACGGAGCAATTGTTGATGGCCATATAAACATGATTACTAAGCCAGAAGATAAAGCCCAAGAGCTAAAAATTAATTAAAATTTTATAGTGTATTTAACTTTACAATCTAAAATTTAATACCTATATTTCTTTTCCCCAACTATGGGGGAACTCATATATAAGAAATTGTAGAATAAATATTTTGCAAATCTTTCACTATGGGGGCGCATTGGCTTCGACGTAGATGAAGAAACCAAGGTTGCAGGTCGAGGCGCCGCTGGCCTCGTAAAAAGCGGCAACAATGTAATTGCA
>CAYJHF010000221.1:0-2178 GCA_964369905.1 uncultured Mailhella sp.
GAATATTTATGCAATAACCAACTAAAATTAATAATTATTGCAATATTGAAATCAACAAAACCATCAACTGATGTTTCAGTTGAAATAAAATTAACAAAATACTATTATTTTGTAAAGAATTAATTTAATTTAAACAACATTTTAATCGATATTATAATATTTTAGCTGGTTATGAAAATAAATATAATTTGACTAGGATTAATTTCTAAATTAGATTATTATTATATATAAAAAATTACTTATCTTATTGTAATAACAATAAGATTTTAAATAATATGGTGAAAAATGTCAGACGAAAATTCTATATCCAACAGAGAAAAGGTTTACTCCTATATTCAAACACAAATTCATAATGGTAAGCTTTTACCGGGTAGTGTTTTGGATTTAAAGCTAATAAGTCAAAAACTTGGAATTAGCAACACACCTTTAAGAGATGGGCTTATTCGCCTTGAAACTGAAGGAGTTTTAACTATTTATCCTCGCAGTAAAGTTGTAATCAATGCCCTTCAAATTGAAGATTTTCCTTACCTTTATGCCATGATGGGAAGTATTGAATACACAGCTGTTAGTAATGCCATTGAAATCTACACTGAAGAGCATCTAATAAAAATGTTTGAGCTAAATAAAAAAATGAGCACGGCTATAGAGGAAGGTGAAATTGTATTGTATGACAAACTACACTATGCTTTTCATGCAATATTTTTTGAAGTTGCTCCAAACCTTTTTGCTGAAAGGATTTTATATCCTATTAAAAATAGATTGTGGGATTTTCCACGTAAGAACTTTGATAAAAAATGGTATCTAAACGCTATGAACGAGCATGAGCTTATAATCGAAAATATAAAAAATAAAGATAAACAAAAGCTATATAATACTATAGTTCAGGTACATTGGGGGTTTGAATATAATAAAGACAGTATAATTAAGGAATACAATTTAGGATCTTCCCATACTATCTATTAACAAAGAAATTAATTTACTTTATAAACTTAATTTTTTTTCTAAACTAAGCTAAAGAAGTTTAAAACTTTAATTTAAATAAATTTATAAAATTATGACTACACAAAATAAAATAAACTTTGGCCCTTTGTGGCTTTTTTTAGGTTACTTATGTTCAAGTACCTCAGGGTTGACTTCAGCCCTTGCCCCTGACTCTGCCAGCCCTCTATCCATTGGTGGAATTAGAATTTTAACCGGTGGATTTTTTTTATTACTTGCAGGTTTTCTAACTAAACAACTACCCAATTTAAAAGTAATGCCAAAATTACCTGTTTTTCTAGGAACACTAGGCCTTGTTGGTTTTCAAATTTGCTTTTTTCCGGCCTGTGAAATGATTGGAGTAGCAATTGCATCAGTGGTTGGCATTGGCGTTGTGCCTATTATTTCAGGAGTATTTGCTTGGATTTTATTAAAAGAAAAGCCCTCAAGAATTTGGTATTTTTCCACATTTTTCATGTTAATTGGTTTGATTGCCTTGGGTTTTTCCGGTGGAGTTGAAGGTGAATTTAATCTTCTTGGAATTTTATTGGCTGCTCTAGCCGGCTCAGGTTATGGGATTTTCTTAGTTGTAATTAAACCTGCACTAAAAACCAATAGCTCCATTGAAATTATGACTGTGGTTTTTCTCTTAGGTGGAATATTATTATTGCCTTTAGTACTTATTAATCCTACCGATTGGATTTTTACAGGTCATGGATTAATTATAATTTTAAATCTTGGCATTGTAACTGCTGCTTTAACATTCTTTTTTATACTTTATGGGCTTCGCACCACTTCTGCCGGTGTGGGAGGAGCACTGTCAATTGCTGAACCATTTTGTGCTGCTCTATGGGGGATTATATTTCTTGGCGAGCAAATAGGCTTTCAAGGATATATTGGTTTAACTTTAATTCTCTGTAGCACTATATTATTAATTTTGCCCCAAAAACTTATTGAGCCCATGGTCAATAACTCCTAAAAGCATTAAATTAATCCACGCTGAAAAAGTCAATTTTTGTGTTTTTCAGAAAGGCACACTGGCTTTCAGTTCCACTCAGTGGACGCCTGAAGTGAATTCAGGCTAACTCTGTGCCGTGCAAAACTTTTGTTTGCACAAAAGTTTTGGTAGCTGATGCTTCAAAATCATTTCTTGCAAAAGTTTTAGCTTTATTTGGATAAAAACATTTTTTATTTATATAT
>CAYJHF010000222.1:0-2173 GCA_964369905.1 uncultured Mailhella sp.
TACCCCGCAACTAAGCCCCAAGGCATTATATATTTTGCTCATCCATTCACTATCACGCTTAGCCAAATAATCGTTCACCGTAACAACGTGTACGCCTTTTTCAGAAATTGCATTTAATACCACGGGTAAGGTAGCCATTAAGGTTTTACCCTCACCGGTTTTCATTTCGGCAATCTTGCCTTGATGCAAACTTATACCACCTAACATTTGCACGTCATAATGACGCATACCAAGCACACGCTTGCCTGTTTCACGCACCAAGGCAAAAACTTCAGGCAGTAAACTATCAAGGCTTTCTCCCTCAGCATGTCTTTGTTTATAGCTTATGATAGTTGTGGGCAGTTCTTCATCACTTAGATTCTGCATTTGTTCTTCAAGCTTATTGATGCTATTTATAGTTTTACGCAAGGATTTTAAAAACCGCTCATTTCTGGTTCCAAAAATCTTGTTTATCATAAAATTTATCATATATAAAAACTCCAAAAAAATTTCTTTAAGACAGAGAGCTATGTGGAACTATTTATTGTGCTAAGCTCTAAAAGTAAGATAAATCATCAAATTGATTTTGGCAAATTAAGAAATATGGAAAAATTTTTATTTCCGGTATTTTTCAAAAAAAGCTTTGCATATTTATTTCTTATAGCCAAGCTTCTCGCAGAAAGCTTGCAAAAAAATCTCAAGCAAGAAATGTTCTAAAAAAAGCGCAAAAAAAATGGCAGAACAAGTTCTGCCATTTCAAATATGGTATAATTAATACTATACGCAACCTGTAGGTTTAGGAAGGCCAGCCATTTTACATGCGCCTTTTCCTGGGCCTGAAGGGAATAATTCGTAAACTTCTTTCAATTTGTAACCGGTGTTTTTAGAAAGAATACGAACCATTGGAGCAATACCGTTTTTGCGGTAGTAATCTTGAAGGAAATCAAGAATTTTTTGGTGATCTTCGTTTAGGTCTGAAATACCTTCAGAATCTTTAACATACTCTAACCATTCTGGGCACCAGTCATCAAAACGTAAGAGAAAACCGTCTTCATCTACTTCAAAGTTTTTGCCTTTGTAACTAACTTCAGCCATGAGAGTCCTCCTTGGACAATTTGGGCATTTTTTGAATTTAAACATTTTTTCAAATGTCTTTTTAAAACTAAAATAATTTTAGTTCTCCACCTTTGTCAAACCATAAAAGTTTGGCTTTGTGAAGCGATTATTATCGCCCTATGTAAAAAATGAGATATTTTCGTACCTCTTAATTTTTCTAACCATAAAAAAAATTTTTTGGTCTGTAAAGTCTTTTTTGTAAACTTAGCGTTTTTTTTCTTCTTTGATTGCTAATTATCTAATATTACATTATATTTTGTGCACTTTTTCTGTTACATAGTAACGCAAAGCACATTTTTCTTTCATAATATTAATTAAATTTTCTTGTGCTTCAGATTCAAGTGGTCGCAATCTAATATATACGTCATGTGAACCATTATTTTTTTGCCCACCTGTTAAAATAGAAGCAATACGCCCGCCATTTTCTCTGATTAAAGCTAGCACAGGTTGTAAAGAACCCGGTGCGTCTGAAACTTCAAAAGCAAGTTGTATTCCTTCTTTTCTGGCACCGGTTATTTCTAACAGTATTTTAAAAATGTCGTGTTCGGTGATAATTCCAACCAAGTTTTTATCAGCATCAACCACGGGCAAACCTGTATACCTTTTGTCAGCCATAATTAATGCCACTTGTTCTATTGTTTCATCTTGATGCACACAAACCGGATCCTTGGTCATAATATCCTTAGCCTTAATTTCAGACAAAAGATAATAAACTTCATGCACATCTAATGTACTGGCCTTGGACGGAGAAGCGTCTTTAATGTCACGATCTGAAATTATACCCACAACCTTATTGTTCTCAACTATGGGAATACGACGAACATTATGATCTTTCATCATTCTGGAAACTTTTAACATGGAAGTATCTTCTGAGGCTACAATCACATCTTTTGACATCCATTCTTGAGTAAGCATAATTTCTCCTTATAATAGTTCTACACAATTATATTTTGCCAATTTTCTTATGAAATAAAAATTTTTCTTTAAAAATTCAAACCATAAAATAGGAATTTTTGATTTTGAATTTTATACTTTTTTATGACAAATTTTTTTCTACTTAGTTCACGTTGAAAAAGTC
>CAYJHF010000223.1:0-2163 GCA_964369905.1 uncultured Mailhella sp.
ATAAAGCTTATGCCTTATAACCTATTGAAATCTCTGGTGGAGCTGGTCGGGATTGAACCGACTGCCTCTTGAATGCCATTCCAGAACTCACAGTATTTACTTGACTTTCACGTTCTATCATGTTTTATAATATTTTTACGCTAATCCATTTGATATTACAAGATTTATTTATAAGCTGAATTTCTTCTTTTATCATCATCTATCACAATGCTTCTACTGATACAGCGGGATAAGAGCGGGATAAACCAGATTTCTTGATTGGCTAAAATATGCAGAATGGGGGTCAGACTTATGGCTGTAATATGGCAAAAAACAAATTTCCTTGGAGTTAGGTTTCGTGAGCATAAAACCCGTAAGCACGGAGTTCGTTTTGATCGCTGCTTTTCAATTAGGTACAAATTGAACGGAAAAGATAAGGAAGAGGTGGTAGGTTGGAGTTCCGAAGGAGTTACAGCTGAAAAGGCTTTTAATCTTTTATCTACCTTGAGAGAAAATCAAAGAACCGGAAAAGGTTTTCAAACAATCGCTCAAATGCGTGAAGAAAATCAAATACAATCAGAAAATGAAAAGAAAGAACTGATATTACAAGAGCATAAACTAATTACTATGAATAAATTTTGGGTAGAAAGTTATCTTCCTGATGCTGAGGCCAATAAGAAAGAATCTACGATGGAAAGCGAAAGGTTCCTTTATTCCAAGTGGATAAAACCAGTTTTTGGCGAAGTTCCTCTTTGTTCATTGGATGTGACTAAGCTTGATAAATTTATGTTAAATATGAAGAAAACTGACAAAAGTGCCGCAACTATTCGCTATGTTTTTGCTATTATTTCACAGATTTGGAATAAAGCAGTCTTTTTAAATATTGTAGATGGGGAATGTCCAACCAAAAAAATTAAGAAACCACAACAAGATAACCGCCGAATGCGTTTTCTTAGCCAAGAAGAAGCAAAGTTACTACTTGAAGCTTTAGAAAGGCGTTCCCAAGATATGCACGACATCGCTTTAATTTCACTTTTTTGTGGCCTACGAGCCGGTGAAATACATTCCTTAACTTGGGGGGTAGTCAATTTTGGGGAGGAGAGCATATTAATCAGGGATACAAAAAGTGGTAAAAACCGTCATGCTTTTATGACTGCCGAAGTTAAAGCAATGCTAGAACGACGATTTACAGACCAATCTAAACTTGATTTGGTCTTTCCATCAAGTAAAGGAGGAAAGCGTCGTTGGGTTTCAGATACCTTTGTTAGAGCCGTGAACGAACTTGGTTTAAATAATTCAGGAGAATTTGAAACGGATGAAAAGGGTGAACAAATTCCAATTTTAATCAGCGATACAAGGCAGAGAATAGTGTTTCACTCATTGCGACATACATTCGCCTCTTGGCTGGTTCAGCAAGGAACACCCCTATATACTGTTGCAGAACTTTTAGGGCATAGTACTTTGGAAATGACACAAAGGTACAGTCACTTAGCCCCAACAACATTAAAACAAGCAATAAAAGGCTTAGAAAATATTTTGTAAAAAATTATAATAAAAATCTGAGAAATCCTCCAACACTTTGTGCTGGAGGATTTTTTTTGTGTAAATTCAGTATATTACTATCCATTTTGAACTTGATAAATATTTTTAGTGTTTTTTTAGCATGGGGTAAAACGTGGGGGTAAAATAAAAAAAAATATTGAATTTTTTCAAAACAGTAAATTTTTTTATGGGGTGAAATATAGTGTAACTAGTCGAAATAATTAAAAAAAATCTTTACAAATTTTAATTATTATTTTATTTATCTTCTGTGAATTTGAAGAAAAAAATTAGACAGGTGATTCTTATGGACAATGAAATCTTTTGGACAGCAATGGCATCAAAAATGCCAGAGACATTTCCACGGAAAAACGTGGAAGCTCTGACCGGCGGTCTGATCAGTGCCAAGGTAATGGCGAATTTAGATTCTGCCGGTAAAGGGCCTAAAGTCAAAGTCCAGATTGGCAAGCATGTAAATTATTGCCGTGAAGATTTCATCGAATGGCTTAAGTCAAGGTCAAAGGCCTCTTAAGTATTTTGGGAAGTTTGTAAATTTTTCAAATTTTTGGACAGAATTTTCCTGACGTGGGCGTCGGGAATTCTGCTCAATAAAAACTAAGTAGAGCACCGAACCAACGAAATTGG
>CAYJHF010000224.1:0-2162 GCA_964369905.1 uncultured Mailhella sp.
TGGTTAAAATCAAATTTACTTGCTTTTCGTCACATAAATTAATTAATATTTTTTCCAGAGCTTGCTTTTCATCGGGAATAATTCTTTGATCCACTACCAAAAAATTGTTAGCTTCGATTATATTTCTAATTAGCGGTCCACCAAGATCTTCACGTTCACCCCTAGCACCTTTATCACTAAGAGTAATTACAGCGGTTTTATAGGTTTTGTGCACCTCAAGCATAATCACTTCATCACCACTTCTAATGGTTCCGGCCTGAATAACTCTGGCAAAAACTCCTTCTCTTGGCATAATACAGTCCCCGACTGCGTGATAAATGGCACAGTGGCTGTGACATTCCTTGCCAATTTGAGTCATTTCTAAAATAACATCATTACATTGAAATCTTGTGCCCACGGGTAAATTTCTAAAATCAAAACCGTCAATAATTAAGTTTTCTCCAAAAGCTCCATCTTTTATTAATGCACCCTTGGCCTTAAATGCTTCAACTTTTTCAGAGGAAATTAAACTAACTTGGCGATGCCATTTTCCGGCGTGAGCATCATTTTCAATGCCAAAATCCACTACAAAGTTAGCTTCTTCAACCCTTTTTTTCTGCACTCCCTTTTTTTCACTAATGCAAATAGCTTTGACAATTCCCATTTTATCCACCTATTTGAGCCATAATTTTTTGTTCACTTTGGGCTTTATTTTCCCAAAAGAAATGTTCTGAATGTTTATCAAGTATTGCTTGTTCCAAAACTCCATAGATTAAATCTGCTTGATTAGTTCTAAGCAAGTCACGCAAATTAATGTCGCTATCATAATATAAACAGGTTTTGAGATAGCCATTGGCAGTTAGACGTATTCTATTGCAGGAGTTACAAAATTTATTATGAATGGCATTAATAAAGCCCACACTGCCCAAATGTCCGCCAATTTGTATATAAGAAGCAGGGCCATTTCCTTTGATTTCTGTAATTTCCTTTACCACTTCATAATTATCCACAATCATTTGTCTTATTGCTTGAGGATTTATTCCGGCAAAATCTTTTCCACCACCCATGGGCATTACTTCAATAAAGCGCACATCAAGGGCTTTTTCCTTGGTAAGGTCAATTAATTTTAAAATATTATCGTCATTATAATCTTTAATGGGTACACAATTTATCTTGGTTTTTATTCCAAGCTCTACACTTTTGTTAATGGCTGACATAACTTTATCAAAACCATCAACTCCTGTTATATTATAAAATTGTTCAGCACTGCAAGAATCTAGACTTACATTTATGCCATCAATTCCAATTTGCTTAAATTCTTCCAAATATGGTTCGAGTAAAAGACCATTGGTGGTAATAGTTACTTGCTCTACTCCCTCCATTTTTTTCAAATCAGCCATAAATTCTGAACAGTTTTTTCTGGTCAACGGTTCTCCGCCTGTAATTTTAAACCTACTAATTCCAAGCTTAACAGCTGATTTGCATATTGTCATAATCTCTTCATAAGTCAAAATATCAAAATGCGATAAGGCTTCAAATTTATCAGGCATACAATAACGACAGCGCAAATTACATCGATCTGTAATGGAAATGCGCATATAATCTATTTTTCTGCCAAGTTTATCTTTCATTTAAAATCGTTCCTCTTTTGCCGCCTGTTTTTTTGTGCAAATAAATTCCACCGATTTCCATGTTTGTGTCCATGGCTTTGCACATATCATAGATGGTTAACAATGTGGTAGAAACCCCTTGCAAGGCTTCCATCTCCACTCCTGTTTTGCCATCGGATTTTACGGTGCATTCAGTATGGATAATATGATTGACTTCGTCAAGCTCAAAATCAACACTGGCCTTAGTTATTAATAAGGTGTGGCACATGGGAATAAGTTCAGCCGTTTTTTTTACGGCCATAATGCCGGCCACTCTGGCCACCCCAAGCACATCACCCTTTTTAGCACTTTTTTCTACAATGGCAGTAAAAACTTCAGCACTAACTTTAATCTGCCCCTTGGCTATGGCCTCACGGCTACTAATATTTTTATCACTCACATCAACCATAATGGCATTGCCACTTAAATCAAAATGTGTAAAACCCATAAAATCACCACCTAAAACTATAATAAGCAAATATGTTAAGTTTAGCAGGGCAAAATTGCAAGCAATTAAAAGGATAAAATTTTGTA
>CAYJHF010000225.1:0-2119 GCA_964369905.1 uncultured Mailhella sp.
CATAAAAGTCATTATCAAAGGACTGTAAAGCCTATCGCCAATTTTCATGACAGTAGAAGTAATTAGCTCTCCATCTCTTGGGAAAAGTTGTGATTTTAGGTCGGGATAATATGTATTTTCAAGTATTCTGGCCTTGTTTGAATCCGGATCAGGCAAGCGTACTTGCAATTTTTCCCCGGGAATTTTAGCAAACCAATCTCTTGAGGTAAGATAAGGGTCAATAATTGAGCGAATAATCCTTAGTGAATCCTTGGCATTTATTCTAAAGGACAATAAATCAACAGACTTTAGAGCATCTAAAATGCCAGCCACAAAACCATTGTGAAGTTCAATTATGGCCTCAATTCCACGGTTGATTTTTTGAAAATACTCAAAATTAGGAACTGTAGCCGACCTTTTATTGCGTTCTGCAAGAGCAGATTTACGAATGGAATCCGGTAAAATTTCAGGCCGTGTCCACAATACAAAATACATATCTTCATTGGAACAATATTGTTTTAACTTATCACTCCAAGAAGTTAGCAAATCTTCCATGTCTAGGCCAAGATTTTTAGCCGTATTCTTTGTGGGTTCAAAAAGTCTATCAAGGCGTGCCCTACTATCGGGATTGTATTCAAAAACAACTTGAATTGAGTGTCCTGACTGGCTAAGGCTTGATTGTAGTTTTTCTGTAAGCCTTTCCACTATTGAATTAAATTCTTCAACTCCAATATGCTTTAATGCTCCCTCAATTTTAATTAAGGAAATGTAAGAACCATCGTCAGCAACTAAATTATCATCTTCCACAGTCTCAAGACGACAATAGGAATAAATAGGACTGCCAAACACTTCTTCAAGTTTTCTAATGGTATTTCCAATGGCGTTAAACATATTTTACCCCCTCTTTAAAACCACTTGTTTCAACACAAGACCACGAGGTGTACTCACAGTTGAAGCCCTTGAAACAATTATTTCTGCAAATAGTTCTTGGGTAAGCTCCACGCCTTGGCTGGACTCATAAGAAAGCAAAATGGGAAACTCAATTTTCCAAGACATTGCTCCATTAATAATCCCTGAATTTGTAATTACAGGTGCTTGCTTCACCACAGAAGATAAGTTGAGCCTTTTTTCTTGGATCATTTGCAAAATACCTGCATCAGACATGGATTTGGTAAAACTGTTAAAAGCTTCCTTGGAATAGTTTGCCCTTACAGATTGCAATTTTTCTCTCCAATCAAGAAAATCTAAGGAAATAGAAGAAGTCACAACATCAGCCGTCCAGTTTATAAGTCCTTGTTCAGTTAGAACAGGTTTATCAAGAGGAACAAGCTTAGCAACTTGCAAGTCCGGAGTTACAGCATAATAAACCGGAGTTGGCCTTGTCAGATATAAAAATATGGAAAAAGCAATGGAAGCAAATAAACATATTCCCAAGAAAAATGAAATCTTCATGGCAAGATAATAATTTTTCTGATACCAAGCTATACCGCCAAGGGGATTTTTGGCTTTTTCATAAACTTCCAAATCATTTGCTCCGACCTTTACAGGAGAAACAGCTTGAGTTTTAGCCTGTTCTTTTGGTTTTATTTTATTCTTTTGATTATCTTTTCTAAAAAAACTCATTTCTGTTTCTCCTTATGCCAAGTTTAAAGGCCAAGTTCAGTAAAACCTTCTGTTTGATCTGCACCAAATAAAGTTACAGAACCGGAAGTCAGTAAAGCACCAATGCCAAGCAATAAAGCCCCAATTATAATCTTCTTACCACCACCGGCATAAGTTGAGTTTCCACGCCCATTTCCTGCTTGATACATATCAAAGCAACCCCAAACAGCTGAACCAACTCCTCCGGCATAGCCCAAGAATTTAATTGCTTCGGCAACGCCTTTTGAGTTTTCTGTAATATTATTTCCAATGTCACCAAAACCTGTTTCAGCAAATCCAAGCGCAGGAAATAATCAAGTTGTCGCAATTTTCAAAAACGCGACCGCAAAATTAAAAATTCTAAGTTTAGTATGTGTTTTCATTGCACTATCCTATAGGTTGAAAGTTTAGAAAATAAGCTCAATGTAAGACTTTATATCTCCACCGGCTGTTGTACCAATTGCCTGTAAAAATTGAACAATATTAACTGCTAATGTAC
>CAYJHF010000226.1:0-277 GCA_964369905.1 uncultured Mailhella sp.
ACAGAACGTGTAATTTACTTGCAAAAGTTTGGCTTAAAAAAATCAAACAAAAAAAATCTTCCCATGGACTAAAAAATGCCAACTAAACTATCTGTGTATTTTGAAAAAGTGCTTGCCGGACATCTTACAAAAGAAAATGGCAAACTATGCTTTCAATACACAGCTGAATATATAGGAAAGCCAAACTCTCAAAACTTATCTGTTTCTTTGCCAATACAAGAAGATGGTTTTGCAGAAGAAGTGGTAGAAGCTTTTTTTCAAGGCTTGCTCCCTGAGG
>CAYJHF010000226.1:287-2116 GCA_964369905.1 uncultured Mailhella sp.
GGCATGCCAAGAGTGGTATTGCCAAAAATCAAAAAATTAATCCTAAAAATACTTTTGCTTTACTTGAAGAACTTGGCAGAGATTGTGCAGGCTCAATTGAAATTTACCCAAACGAAATCAAACCAAATTCAACAAAGCAGGTAAAGTTTGATTATAAAACTGAAGATGAGGCTTATCATATTTTAACAAGCCTTCAACAGCGACCTTTATATTTTGGTGATGATGATTTTAGAGTTTCCGGAGCAGGTGCACAGGATAAATTAATAGCTTGCTTGATTAATGGAAATTTAGCCTTACCCTTGAACGGAACACCCTCTACTCATATTTTTAAGCCTGAAATAAATAATTTATCAGACAGTTGCCACAATGAATATTTTTGTATGTCCCTAGCAAAAGAAATAGGTTTTTCCACTCCAAAAGTAGAGCTTTTACAAATTAAAGATAAAATATTTTATTGCATTACGCGTTATGACAGAAAAACTCAAGATAGTAAAACCACAAGAGTTCATCAGGAGGATTTTTGCCAAGCCCTAGGGATTTTACCTGAAAATAAATATCAAGCGGACGAAGGGCCTTCACTAAAAGACTGCTTTGAGCTAATAAATATGCTTGGACTTAGCGGGCGTGATAAAATAGCTTTTCTTGATCTTGTAATTTACAATTACCTTATTGGCAATACAGATGCCCATGCAAAAAACTTTTCATTGCTTTATAATACAAAAAAACCTGAACTTGCGCCTTGTTATGACTTGATGTCAACAATAGTTTATGCCCCACACTATGCAAAAGCTAAAATGGCCATGAAGCTTATGAGCCAGAATTATTTAATTTCTCATATTAGCCGTGATAATTTTGCAAAACTTACACAAATTACAGGGTTTAGAGAAGATTTTATTTTGAAAAGGGTTGATATTATTTCCAAATTAACCATGGAAAAGGCTTTATTATTGGTTCAAAAATTAAACACAAGGGAATTATATTCCTCTCCTATTTATGATAAAATACTAGAAATAATTAATAATCATGTGGAAAAAATTTCAAAAATTTAGTTATTTTTAGCATTTTCAATTTGCCAATTAATTGGCATAAGCCCTTTACTTCTTAGAAAATCATTGGCTTTGCTAAAATGCTTAGAACCAAAAAAACCTCTATGGGCTGAAAGAGGGCTTGGGTGAGGGCATTGTAAAACCAAGTGTTTTTCATTGGTTAGCATTTTACGTTTGGCTTGAGCCGGTCTGCCCCATAAAAAATATACAATTGGCCTATCTTGTTTGTTCACTTCCTCAATAATTTTATCTGTAAAAATTTCCCAACCTTTATTTTGATGGGAGTTTGCTTGATGTGCTCTAACTGTCAGCACTGTGTTTAACAAAAGCACTCCTTGCTCTGCCCATGACTTTAAATAACC
Organism: uncultured Mailhella sp.; assembly: GCA_964369905.1. GTDB lineage: Bacteria > Desulfobacterota > Desulfovibrionia > Desulfovibrionales > Desulfovibrionaceae > Taurinivorans. The sequence continues at coordinate 1,696 of CAYJHF010000226.1, forward strand.
ATTATTGGGTATATAACAGCCAAGATCTTCTTTTAATTCCTTATAAATATTATTTAAAGAAGGGGGCAATTGCTTTTGGTTTTCTTGCACAGAAAAGCAAAGCCCATGGGCTTGATTGACATTATGATAAGGATCTTGCCCAAGGAGCAAAACCTTCACTTCACTCAAGGGAGTAAAATGAAAGGCATTAAAAATATCGTCAGCCTTAGGATAAATAGTGCTTGTTTTATATTCTTGCAGTAAAAATTCCCTAAGACTTTTATAATAAGGCTTTTCAAACTCTTCACTCAAAACACTAAGCCAGTCATTACATATTTTTGGCATCGTTTGCTCCGAATTTTATTTTTTTGGGGGGGGGGGGGGGAATATTTATAAAAAAATATTTATAAACCCACCAACCACCAAAAAAAAAAAAAAAAAA
>CAYJHF010000227.1:0-2105 GCA_964369905.1 uncultured Mailhella sp.
TGAATTATGAAAGCAATTTAACTGAAGTATTTTTGATTTTATATGAAAATTTTCTCTGGCATTTATGCAAAAATCCTCCACATATAAATCAAAGGATAGATTTTCATCAAACCGTAAATTTGTTTTTTGTATCAGGTTTGAGTGTACAATAAGGCATTGGCAATCAAAGCTTTGTACTGTGTTATGGTTAAGGCAAAATATACCTATACGTTTTTTTACCTCAACATTTGTCTTGTTTGAGTGAATAATTTGTCCATAAACCTGATTATAGTTTCTGCCAATTGGGCCATAAAGGTTATTCTTATCAAGATTTTCTAATTTTTTCCTAAGATCTTCTTTTATCTCCCAATCTTCGTGGCAAAATATAAACCAATCGGGTTTTGAATAGTCATAAGAATTTAGAAACTCATTATAACGTGTGGCAATATGTTTGTTTTCCTTAGTATTGTCACAAGGGTAAAATGTGACATCTTGATAAAAGTTATTATTTTTTACCAAGTTATTGTACATTTCAAAATCACGAACCACAGAGATAATTTGCATTGAGCCAACCTAAAAACTTTTTTTTCACCTACTATATTTTTTGCTCCACACAGGAATAAAACCAAAGAGCAGGTATTTAGAGCAATCATTTTTATATTTAATTTTCATTAATCTAAGCCCACAAAATTTTATATTTCTTTGATTGGCTTGATTATATTTTTCAAAAAGCAAGGGATTATCTTTTTTCAACACCTTACGAGCTTGCTTTGAAGCCGTCAACATTTTTGTTTGTTGGGTTTTAGAGGTGTTTTCTTCGTGTTCCCTGTATAAAAATAATATTTCAGGGATATTATAAAAATCTGTTTTATCAAGTAATCTTCCCCAAAGTGCAAAATCTTCAGCAGGGGAGAACTCTTCTTCATATTTTAGATTATTTTTTAGCAAAAGGCTTTTTCTAAGCATGGCAGCGGGGTGAAGTAGGAAGCAAGCCCCCCTAACAATTCCGCTTTTAATTTCATCTGAATGTATGGGATATTTTTTTTCAATGTTAGCAGGAATGCTTTTAAACCAAGAGCTTACAACCCCAATATTGCTGTTATTATCAAGGACTTGCACCTCTTTAGTAAAGCGTTCACTAAGGGAAATATCATCATGATCCATTATGGCCAAATACTCACCCTTGGCCAAATCAATTAACTTATTTCTTGAGGGGGTAATCCCAATGTTTTTTTCATTTTTAAAATATTTTATGCGTTCATCTTGATAAGAATTAATAATTTCGTCAAGATTTGTATTTTCAGGACTGTCATTTATAATTAATAATTCAAAATTTGTATAACTTTGATTTAAAATACTTTGAATACACTGCCTTAAATACTCTTCCTTTGTGTTATAAATGGGAAGTAATACTGAAACTTTTGGAAAACTATCTCTTTGCTTCATGTTCTTTTTACTTTGTGCTTTCAAAATCATCTAAATCTATATTAAAAATATTTTCCACTGTAAAATAATCTTGTTCATCAACTTCAACTTTTTCCATAATCTGTCGTCCACCGCTAGAGTTGTAATATTTCTTAGCAATATCTTTTCTAACTGAAGTCATGTGATGCATAAAGACATTTTGTAAAAAGAAATGCTTTGAGAAAAAACAGGTTGAAATCATTCTTGAAGGATCCACTGTGGCTATAGTATGCTTGCTTTTAACTGTTCTGGAGAGGCAGTTAATTTTTGAAAAAAATTGCACCGAGAATTTACAAGGAAGCTTACTTTGCCTTGTTGGCAAAAGGCCATAATTAATAATAGCACAATAGCTATGGCTAATATTGTTATAAATAATATAATATTTTGCCACTTGCAATTGTTCTTTTTTATAAAACTCGTCCACGTCCATGGTCATAAAATATTTGCAACCGGCTTTATAAGCGTGTTTAAGGCCTAAGGTTCTTTTTTTTCTTTCATTTTTTTGAGGGTGAAATTTGAGGTTTGGAGTGAAGTGGATAATTTCATCAATTAACCCCTTATTTTTTAGTTCTTCCAAAAGTGGTAGTAAGTCAACATTATTTTTATCTCCATACCATGAAATATCTTGATAAACCACATTAATATAGTCAACTTCCGAGCGA
>CAYJHF010000228.1:0-2062 GCA_964369905.1 uncultured Mailhella sp.
AAGCAGAGCTGCTAAATTTGAGTTATATGACGGAAAAATACCCTATTGTGAAATGCCAAAAATAAATAATGCAAGAGTACGTTATTTAACAGAAGACGAAGCCTTTTTTTTACTACAAAGACTTAGCATTCGCAGTGAACTATGGCATGATATAAGCTTGCTGGCACTTAATACAGGACTAAGAGCCGGTGAGATTTTTGCCATCAGGAAGACGGCAATAAATTTTCAGCAAAAAACCATTACAATATTTGAATCAAAAAACGCCTTATCTAGAGTTGTTAATTTAAATGACATTTCATTCAGTATATTATTAAAATATTCCACGAAAAAAATGAAATACTTCTTTTCTGATAATGAGATTAAATATGTCTCAAATATTTTTTTCCGAGCTGTCAAATATATTAATCTTAATGACAATATAACTGACAGTCGTGATAAAGTAGTTTTCCATACCTTAAGGCATACATTTGCTTCATGGTTGATCCAGTCCGGTGTTCCCATTGAGACTGTGCGATATTTACTTGGCCACAAGAATATACAGATGACGATTCGTTATGCCCATTTAGCACCCTGTCAAGGGCAACAAGCTGTTAGCCTGTTACCAAAAAATTATAACCATTTTTTTCTACATAATAACAAAGAAAAACAGTGTTGAAGCAAGTGCCAGTGCAGAATAAAATATACTTTTTATCCATTTTTTGTTTGAGGCCAGAGCATACTTAATGTATTGGACTGCAAAAAATAATGTTACCAAAAAAGACAAACCTGTTAAAAATACCTTTGCCAAAAGTAATAAAACTGTAAAATTATAATTTGCAAGATTATAGCCAAGGAATGTAAAAAATATTGATGACAATATTAAATAAATTATATGGCTTATATTAATTTTATTGTCATTGCTTTGTACTGTATATTCAGTTTCATTATTTTTATTATTCTGTGTAAATTCTTTAAGTATGCTCTCAACTTGACTAGGAGTATCCTGACAAATTTTTGTAAAATAATCAAAAATTATTATAATTTCCCATAAGGCATCATTTTCATGAATATTAAATACATTTTTTACTTTGAGAATTTTATTCTCTTCCTCATTACTTAATTTTCGCCCAATAACCTCTTCATATTTTTCAATAAAGGATTTTTCTTTCATAAGCTAAATCCTAAATCTTAAATTCTGAAAATTTTTCATTGCATACTTTTACCCAGCGTGCAAGCTCCGCTCTATCTCCAATCTTAAATTCAGTAAGTCCTTTAAAGATTGGTATGCGTGAACTATATAATTGATCGGCAACCCTGTCTGCCAGCTCCGGAAAATCTAAAATAAGCCCATTCCTATTTTGTATTGCCCCTTTCGTTTTTGATTCATTAAATAGAACAAATTTATCTCGACTGCCATAATAATTATTCAAAAATACATGGATTGGCATATCTTCAAAATACTGCATATAATATCTTAATAATTCAACCGAATCCCTTTGACGATTTATAATCCAAAAAGTAATAAAATCTCTTTTTAATTCTGAAAGAGTATTTTTTAAAGTCATACTGTATTTTTCAATTCCTTCCAAACTTCGAGCGGCTGAATTTATAATTATAAAATGTTCATCATATTCATCAGCCAAATTAACAAGCTCAATCCACCCATCTGAAGCATCAAGGTTTAATTGTTTTACAATTAGATTATCATCAGTATGAGGAGAGTGTGTCTTAAATACGTCAGGGTTTGAAGTGTCTGTTTCAATCACGAGCAATGGATATTTTTTTTCATAACAATAGTGAATAAATGCAAAAGTCAGCTTGCTTTTTCCAACACCGCCCTTGCTTCCGCCAATATAAAAAATAGGTTTCATAAAATTCTCCTTAAATTATAATTCTGTATCTAATAAATCCGGTTTAACAAAATCTTCTGTAGAAGTTTTTTTCTCCACAGGTTTCTTTTTTTCTTTTGGAATTTCTTCAATTGTAATTTCTGCTTTTTTGTCATTTTTTTTCAAGTATGCTTTTAGCGTTGAGAGTTTAATTGAAATTCCATTTTTGTCCAAGATATTAAGAACTTCTTCAT
>CAYJHF010000229.1:0-1979 GCA_964369905.1 uncultured Mailhella sp.
AAGGAAATATTCATTTTGAACAATCGACTTTTAACAGATGACCCGGTTACACTTAGAGAAATTGGAGAAAAATATAATGTTACTAGGGAACGAATAAGGCAGCTTGAAGCAAGACTTTTGGTAAAATTACGTAATCATCTCGGTGATGAAATTAAAGATTTTTCTGAATCTTGGATTCAAAATTAAACTTCAATAATTATGGAAATCAAATGAGAATTATTATATTTTTTGTAGCATTATTTCTTGTAATATTACAAGCCTTCGGTTTTAAACTTTTAGATTTCAGCAAAAATGAACATGAAAAAAACATTACAAATACAAAAGCTGAAGTGCAACCTGCTAATACACCACCGGTTAAATATTTGCCACTGTCTTCTAGTGGTAAACAAGTACTAGCTTATTTAACATTAAACGAAGCTATTTCAAGCAGTGATTTTCAAAATGTTATTAATGCAACATCAGCTTTAATAGAATTAAATTCTGAACCTGATGCCATTTCTGATGCTGCTTCTTTTCTTATTTCAAATGGATTAACCAAAGAAACTGTTGAGCTTTTAGTTAAAGCTATTAAGTTTTATCCTCATGAGCTTCCCATATACTTAATGCTTTCAGAAGCATTGCTATTATTAGATAAAGAAAAAGACGCACTTATAGTTTTAAGAAAATTTATTAATGAGCACCCAAACAATTATGATGCGCAAAAAGAATTAGCCTTTACCTATTTAAAAATTGAACAAGCTGCACAAGCCTATGCCCTATTTAACGGCTTACCTAAATCAGAGCAATCAGCAACTGTTCTATATTACAAAGCCTTAGCCTTAAAGAATTTAAATCGCTTAGATGAAGCAGTTAGTCTTTTAGAAAGTGCACTAAAGATAGAGCCTGATTTTTTAGAAATATTACTTGAGTTGGCACAAATTGAAGAAAAAAAAGGAAATTACAGTGCTTCACGCAAATATTATGAAAAAGTAATGACTTTAGATTCTTATAATCAAGACATAAATTTAAGGTTGGCTGGATTAGCCATTAAAGAAAATAAAATATCTGACGCAGTGAAAATAGCTAATGAAGCAACAGACCAATTTTCTTTCGTAGTTGGAGTTTCATCAAACCTAATGGAAGAAAAAAAGCCTGAATTGGTGGAAAAATTCCTAAATGCTTTAGCAAAGGTTTATGATGATCAAAATAATGAGCTAAAATATCTTAGAGGAGCCTTAGCTTATGAAGGATTCAAGGATTATGCAAAGGCTTTGGAGTATTTTAATGCAATTGGACCTAATGATCCACATTATAAAAAAGCACTAAGTTTAATAGTACAAATTTATGTGGAACAAGACAAATTGGAAAATGCCTTAAATACCCTACAAACAGCAATACTTGCTTATCCTGAGGATAAATCCTATGCTAATTTAGTAGCCCAAATCTATATATACGAAGAAAAATTCTCTAAAGCTCTACCTTATGTTGAGGAGTTTTTAGCCAGTAATCCTGACGATGCTGATGCAAATTTCCAACATGCTGTAATTCATTCCAAACTAGGAAATGAAGACAAAGCTCTTGAATTAATGGAAAAGCTTCTAAAAAAAGACCCACAGAACTATGAAGTATTGAACTTTATTGGCTATACTCTAGTAGAAAGAAATGAAAAACTACAATATGCCCTGGAATTAATAAAAAAAGCATACGCTTTGCAACCTCAAGCAGGCTATATTTCTGACAGCCTAGCTTGGGCTTATTACCGCTTAAAAAACTATGATGAAGCATGGGTTTATATTCAAAAAGCTGTTGTTTTAATGGGTTCAAATGAAAAACAAGACCCTGCTCTTTGGGATCATTATGGCGACATTGCCTTTTCCCTTGGAAAAAAAGAAGAGGCCAAAAAAGGTTGGCAAAAGGCTTTAGAAATTAAAGAAGATAATGAAATATTAAATAAACTAAATAGGTTATAAATAAAAAATTCTATTGTATATGTTAAATAA
>CAYJHF010000230.1:0-1921 GCA_964369905.1 uncultured Mailhella sp.
TATAATAACCTTGTTTAGTTCGCTATTTTCGTGAGATAGTTTGGTAATATCATCTTGTAATAAAGAGTTGTTTGCTTTTAAAACATCTCGCTCTCGCTCAAGATCGTTGATTTTCGTGGCATAGGCTGTGATTGAAAATTGTTCTTGTTGCTCCATAAGCTCTTTATAGTCATCAAAATCCAAGCAAAGCCTATTGTCGCCATTATATGCTTTTAGAATGGCAATGTTCTTCAAAGCAATATACTTTTTCACAGAAATATTTTCGTCCGTTGCCTGTAATATTGGCTTTTGCGATAGGTAAATGTTGATATTTTTCTCAGCAATAAAATTCACTTGTTTTTCAAAGCTATTAATATGAATATCCTGCATGGCCTTTGAAAATTCTATAATTTTAGGCATGGTTACAGGAAGCACGATATTGATTTTCATAGATTGCGTTATAGCAATAAAAGTTCCACAAGAAACCACAGCCACAAGCAAAACAACAAAAGCAATCTCTTGAGATAATAAACCTTTTTGATAAACTTCTTGTAGATGAATCAATATCAGAATAAGACAAATCATGCCTATCCCGATGGAAAAAATTTGCTGTAGAAGTCCATCTTGAAATCTATTCAGTTTTTTCTTGGCCATACTATACCTATGAATTTTAATTTTTTAAATACGCACTGCATCGAGGCCTTTATATTTGACAATAGAAAGCAAACGCAAAGCAGGCCCACCGGGTTTTTTAACCCCACGTTCCCAATCAGATATAAGATTTTTTGATACATTTAAGTATCTTGCAAAGACAGGTTGCGAAAGCATTTCTCTTTCACGGATGCTACGTATTTCTTCCGGTGAAATTGACTCCACAGGAGCAAGGCAAGATTCATCAAATTCTCGCATGGTTACTTTGTCAATTATATCGTGTGAATATAGGTCTTCTGCCATTTCGTGAATGGCGGCACTTAAATCGCTTTTATATGTTTTAGTCATGATAATCCTCCAATTTATTTATATATTACTCAGCAATTTCTTCAATTATTCTGGTTTGAATAAGCCTAGCTAGTTCTGTATCTGTCATGCTGAGGTAAATTTTAGCCAATTTTTTAAGGTCTGCTTTTTCCTTTACCGAAATATTTGCTTTCTCCGATTTTGGAAAAGCATATAAAAAGAATGAGCGATCCTCGTGCTTAAAACAAATTATCACCCGATAGCCACCTGATTTACCGCCGCCTTGACGTGGTATACGTTGTTTATATAGCCCTGCCCCAAGGTCAACATCATAATTGCCTAGTTCCAGTTGTTTAACCACATCATGCAAAGTCTCATCTGCGATACTTTCCTTAAGCGTAAATCGTGCAAACCCTTTGGTTTTAAATATTCTCATAAAATTATTTTATATCACACTATGTGTTATGTAAAGTTAAAAGTGGTCTATTTTTTATCTTCTCTTCAAACATTTACAAGTAGAAGTCCATCTTGAAATCTATTCATTTTTTTCTTGGCCATGTAAATCACCATGCTTTTATATTGCACTGTTTGTACTTCTTATACCTATGCTCTTCAGACAAAATTATCCAATTTCTATTGGTGAGCTTGAAATCTCTAGCGTATAGGTAAAAAAATCATTTATCTAGTAGGTACAAATTCAATTTTAAGCTCCATACCTAAACCCTTTGCAAGTTTACAAAGCATTTTATAGCTTGGATTGGCTTTGCCGTTCTCAATTCTGCTAATATCAGAACGACTTACTCCAGATTTTTCAGCTAACTCTTGTTGTGACATTTCAGCCTTTATGCGAGCGTCGATAGTGGCTCTGATTAAAGCATATTCAGGTTCAAGTTTGTCAAATTCTTCTTTTACTTCTGGGTCTTGTAGTAATTTATTTTTAAATTCTTCTAAGTTCATACACTCTATCCTCATATTGAAATGTTTT
>CAYJHF010000231.1:0-1901 GCA_964369905.1 uncultured Mailhella sp.
CTATTTATAAATAAAAATATTTTTATTAAAATAAGGCTAAAACTTTTGCAAGAAAAGAATTTACAGCAGAGACTAATCAAAGCTGTAAGCAAAGGCGTCAACTTTGCGTGCCGTAAAGTGAGCCACAATTTACTTGTGGCGTCCACAAGGTGGCACTTGGAGGCAACGTGCCTTTGTAGAAAAGTCAAAAATTGACTTTTTCAGCGTGGATTAGCCATTTTTATTACACCTGATTTGTGCTCGAACTTGCTATACAAATTCTCTATGAAAACCTGCTCAATAAATTGCGCAAGGGTTTCTGACTGAAAACAGTTTAGCAATTAGATGTTTTTTTTTCAAGGTTTTTTTGAAAGCTTATAATAGCACAAAGCCACAGAAAAAACTGTGGCTTTGTGATTATTGTTTAATGTTATAAAGTCTAATCTTTAGCAATTAGAGTGGGCTGGAATTCATTTTCGGTGGGCAGAAAGTGCACTTTATGGAAGTGTGTCTCTGTTGAAAATGAAGAAGGTATTAATGCCAGGAAGATAATAATTTACTATTTATTAAAATAATAAATAGTAATATGTTAGAATCAAGCTTACTTCTTGCTTCAAATTATAAAATTGTCAATAAATAGATTAATTTTTATAATTTAGTAATTGTTTATTTTTTCAGCATGATTTTTAACCACTTTTTTCTTGACAAGCTATGCTTTAAAACATAATAATTCCTGCTTGTCTAGTTTATGCAGGGAAATTATTGCAAGCTGTTAATGGTAATCCTTTAGCTTTTTGCTTATCCTTGTTAAGCTTATTTTATTAACCATATAAATGGAGGACTTTATGCCTACAATCAGTCAACTTGTCCGTTTTGAACGGAAAAAGGTTGTAAAGCGTAAGAAAACACCTGCCTTGCAACAATGCCCACAACGTCGTGGCGTTTGCACAAGGGTTTACACCACAACCCCGAAAAAGCCTAACTCAGCTCTTCGTAAGGTTGCTCGTGTGCGCCTAACCAATGGTATGGAAGTTTCAGCTTACATTCCGGGCGAAGGCCACAATTTGCAAGAACACAGTGTTGTGCTTATCAGAGGCGGACGTGTAAAAGACTTACCCGGTGTTCGTTATCACATCGTGCGCGGAACTCTTGACACAGCAGGTGTTGCAGATCGTCGTCAACGTCGTTCTAAATACGGCGCAAAACGTCCGAAATAGGTTTTTAAAGAAATTTAAAACTTACTGTTTATTCAGTTACAAACTATTAGATTTTATTAACAATTTTAGTCATCTACTCGGTCTTTCGGTGGTTCCGATGGCCCGTTTGGATTAACTTATGGAGGAATCACCATGCCCCGTAAAGGTCCTGTCCCACGTAGGGAGATTTTACCTGATCCACTTTTTAACAGTAAAACTGTTACTCGCTTTGTAAATCGTTTAATGTATGACGGCAAAAAAGGCCCTGCTGAAACAATTTTTTATAGTGCTGTCAACATTCTTAGTGAGAAAACAGGCGAAGAACCAATTAAGGCTTTTGAAAAAGCCATTGAAAATGTTAGACCTCACGTTGAAGTTAAATCTCGCCGTGTTGGCGGAGCTAACTATCAAGTTCCTGTTGAGGTTCGCCCAGAACGTCAAAGCTCTCTTGCCATTCGTTGGCTCATTACTTATGCCAGAGCTAGAGGCGAAAAAGGCATGATAAACAAACTTTCTGCTGAACTTTTAGATGCTTTCAATGGTCGTGGCGGTGCTTTTAAGAAAAAAGAAGACACACACCGTATGGCTGATGCCAATAAAGCTTTTGCACATTTCCGCTGGTAGGTCATTATGTCACGCTCATATGAAATAAAAAATATTCGTAATATCGGGATTATGGCTCACATTGACGCCGGTAAAACCACCACCACAGAACGTATTCTATAT
>CAYJHF010000232.1:0-1781 GCA_964369905.1 uncultured Mailhella sp.
GGCTTGTTTCCTTAAGAACTTTATTGGTGGGCACAGGGGGAACGGAATGGGAAGTAAAAAGCAGTTCCGGAGTACTTAGCCCTGGCGATATTTCAATGGTTCCCCAATCCTATCGGGGTTCGGCCAGACTGCCTGCTTTGATTGTGGGCAACAGTGTTTTGCACTTGGGCAGAACCAATAGGGAGCTTAGGGACTTACTGTATGACTTTGGAACAGATTCTTACAATGGTTCAGATCATGCAATCTTAGCAGGCCATCTTTTTGAAAAACACAATATTGTTGATTGGGCATACCAACAAAGCCCACATAGTATAATTTGGTGTGTACGTTCGGACGGGGTTTTGCTCGGGCATACTCATTTGCGTGAGCATCAAGTTTTTGCTTGGCACAAACACATAACTAAGGGTGAATTTCTTTCTGTGGCCACAATTCCTGGTAATTTTCAAGACGACTTATTTGTAGTGGTTAAACGCAAGGTAAATGGAATAACTTCTTATTACTTGGAATACATGGAAAATAACTTTAACTTGCAAAGCAATTTAGCCGAACAAGAAAAAGATGTTTTATATTATTCCGACTCAAGTTTGGCTTTTGTAGGCAATGGAGAGGAAAGGGTTGATCAGGTTTTTGGCCTAGATCACTTGCTTGGAGAAGAAGTCAGTATTGTGGCTGACGGAGCTGTTTGTCCTAATCAAATTGTCAGAGAGTTTTCTCCTGAGGAAATTTCTGAAAATTTAGTAGCTGAAAATGCTTCCATAACTAGAGTTGGAGTGAGCATACCTTTTAAGGCAAAAAACATAGTTGTTGGTTTACCTTATACAGCACGCTTGCAAAGTATGCCCCTTGAAACACAATTGTCAGGGGTTTCAGTGGGACGCAAGAAAGTAATTAATCGTATTGGAGTTTATTTTAAAAATACCAATAGTGCTCAAATTGGAACAAGCTTTGCTGAAGATAGTATGGACGAGGTAAAGTGGAGGCTTATGGAAGAGCCTGGCACTCCTGTTTCCATGCACAGTGAAGATGCTTGGATTTATACCAATGGGCAATATGACAATCAGGTTTATGTATGCGTGCAATCAAAAAACCCTCTACCTTGCACAGTTTTGGCTATTATTCCTGAGGTTAGTGTGAACTAAAAAACTAAGGCGGTGCTTGAAAATGCACAATAATTTAGTTTGGCAAGCGGATAAGGAAATAAAAGGCTATATTTATGCCCTTTTTGAAGCTTGTCAGTCTGAGATTGAGCTCTTGCAACAAAAAATTACAGATGTGGAGCTATTGGAGAATTTCTTTTTAACTGAGTTAGGTATAAATGAAGTTTTAGCCAAGGTATTTCAAGTAAAGAGTTTGTTGGAAGAAAATGCAAATCATAAGCCCATTGTAATTTATTCCTTATATAGGGTAAAGGGGGGGGAATATGAGTTTGTGGGCATGGGCGGAATTATTTCTCTTGGCAAAGCAAATGTAAAGCAGGGGCAAATATGGTTTTTATCCGAACCAATGGAAAAACATTCAAGGTTTTTAGTTCTTTATTCTAAAGTAATATTAAATTTATGTTTAGAAAAATATGAGGTTTTATTCAATGTGGTGGCGGCTTGGAATAATATAAACATCAAATGGTTAAAACGTCTTGGATTTTATGTGGAAACAAAGCCAAGGCCTTTGGGAAATTATCAAACTCTATATCACAAGTTTTGGATTACAAGAAAAAGTTAACACAATTGATTATGTAAGGTTCAAAGCAAAGAAACTCTCTGCATATTTTATTATGTAGAGTT
>CAYJHF010000233.1:0-1773 GCA_964369905.1 uncultured Mailhella sp.
TAAAATCTCGGCTGACAGTCCGCAAGAAGCCCAATCATCATCAACCATAAGCAAGTGTCCTGTTTTTTTTACCGAGTTTAGCAATGTTTCCTCATCTAAGGGGCGTATACTTCTCAAATCTACAATTTCAGCTGATACTCCATTGTCTTGCAAAATTTTCGCAGCTCGTAAATTCTCATAAACAGTATGTCCAAGGCCAACTAAGCTAATGTCCTTGCCTTCTTTTATAATATTTGCTTTGCCAAGTGGAATTTTATAATGTTTTTCCGGAACATTATCTTTTAGATTATGCAACCAGCGGTGCTCAAAGAAAATAACCGGATTATTATCTTCTATGGCTGAAATAAGCAAACCCTTGGCATCGTGTGCAGAAAAGGGCATTACAACTTTTAGCCCTGGAATATGGGCAAACCAAGAATGTAAGCTTTGTGAGTGCTGAGAGCCTTGCCCCCAGCCACGTCCTATAATCATTCTAATAACCAAGGGCACAGATTTTGAGCCATTAAAGGTATAATGCCATTTTGCTGCTTGATTAACAATCTGTTCCATGGAAAGAAGAGCAAAATCAACACGTTGATGCGTCAAAATGGGACGCATTCCGACAATTGCAGAGCCTATGGCAATGCCTGTCATTCCATTTTCTGCCGCCGGCATATCCATAACTCTGTCTGCACCAAACTTTTCTTGTAAACCCAAAGTAGTGCCAAAAATGCCACCAGGGTCGGGAACGCCAAGCCCAATTACATAAACAGATGCATCATTTTCCATACATTGTTCTGTTGCTTCTCTAATGGCATTTGCAAAACTAAGTTCTCTCATAAAAATTCCAATTTACTAGCTAACTACTTTTTATATTAATCAGAATAAACAAATTCTGCAACAGGTTGAGTAGGGAAAGGAGCTTGCTTGGCCTTAATAAATGCCTGTAAAATAAGCTCTTCTTCATTTTTGGCAATATTGTTTAGAGCATCTATTTTAAAACCTTTGTCCACAAGAATTTTCTTTGCCACAACAAGAGGGTCTTTTGATTTCCAAAGTTCTAAATCTTCTTTTAAACGATGTGGCATATAATGATCATCATAGGGGCCACAATGCTCCATATATCTATAGGTTTCAAATTCCAAAAAAACAGGGCCATTGCCACTTCTAGCCAAATTAACTGCTTGTTTACAAAGTTCATAATTTGTAAAAACATTACTCCCACAACTTGTAAATATTTTCACTCCTTGCGCTTCTACTAAATCATGAACTTTTATATGTTTTGGACGACGTTGCTCATAAGGAGTATTGACTGAAAAACCATTATTTTCACACACGTACACTATTGGAAGCTTTTTTAAAACAGCAAATTGCAGGCTTTCATAAAAAACGCCTTCTTCGGTTGCCCCTTCGCCAAAAATAACCATGCTGACCATGTTGTTTTTTTTCATGGCGTGGGCAAAGGCCGCACCGGTTGCAAGGGCAAGTGAACTGCCCACAATGGGCACACTGCCAAGAAAATTACTCTCCCTACCCATGAGGTGCATGGAACCACCTCGGCCATTACAACAACCACCTTCTTTCCCATAAAATTCCAAAATCATTTCATCAATACTTGCACCAGAAGCCACATAGGGGCCATGGGAACGATGTGTGCTAAATAAAGTATCTGATGGAGAGAGGGCGTGCCCTGCGGCTATGGCAACAGCTTCTTGTCCAAGACATAAGTGCACAGGACAGCGCATTTCTTGTGCACCATATTCTTTTGCAATCTGTTCTTCCACTAAACGCAAA
>CAYJHF010000234.1:0-1752 GCA_964369905.1 uncultured Mailhella sp.
ATGACAATCTATTTGACAATTATAAAATTACAGTTACATCTGTAGTTCGTGAATACACACATAATGAGCGTTCAGAAGCTCCCAGTGATTCTAATGAATTTTTTGGAAAATAAATTTTTGGCGTCTGCCCTATAAAATTAAATTTACGGAGAAAAAAATGGATAAGCGAAGTTTAGATATAAAAAAAGAACTTATTTTACTTAGCGATGAAAAATACAGAAAATTTGCTTCTTCGCTTATCCCCAATTGTAATAACCTTATGGGCGTTCGCATTCCGCAAATAAGAAAGATTGCAAAGCAAATTGCGAAAGATAATCCTATTGATTTTCTTGATGATTTTGAAGATTCTTGCTTTGAAGAAACAATGCTAAGGGGCTTAGTTATTGCCAACTTAAATGATGATATTGATTTTGTTCTTGAGCAAGTAGCTTTATTCATTCCCAAAATTACTAATTGGTCACTCTGCGATTCCTTTTGTAGTGAACTTAAAATTGTCAGAAAGTATAAAGAAAGAGTCTGGAATTTTTTAAAACGCTATTATCAGTCAGATGAATGTTATGAAATTCGCTTTGCTGTCGTAATACTTCTTTTCCATTACATGGAAGAGCAATATATCAATGATATTCTTTTTATTTGTGATATTATAAAGCATGAGGACTATTATGCAAAAATGGCTGTAGCTTGGTGCATTTCAATATGTTTTGTAAAATTCCCTAAAAAAACAATGCTGTATTTGCAAAATAATAATCTTGACAATGATACTTATAACAAAGCCCTGCAAAAAATTCGTGAATCTTTAAGGGTAGATAAAGCAACGAAAGAAATCATTAAATCAATGAGAAGAAAATAGAGTGTATCGTGAAAAAAAGCTCTCCTAAACAAAGTACGCAACACACTCTTTCTTTTGAAGAAATGTATGAGGCGGTTCTGCAAAATAATGAAAGTTATGATAATATCTTTTTTTATGCAGTTAAATCTACAGGTATTTATTGTCGCCCCTCTTGTAAGTCTAAAGCTCCTAAAGTTGAAAATACAGAATTTTTCAAAAGCGCAGAAGAAGCTATTGTGGCAGGTTATCGACCATGCAAAAGATGCCGTAGTGATTTACTAGATTATAAGCCCATGAAAGATATAGCGCAAAAGTTAAAAAACCTTATTGATTCAATGTATTATGAAATTAATGAGCTTCATAGTGAGATGGAAAAAATTCCTTTGTCTAACAAAAGAATGGTTGAGCTTTTTAAAGAAGAATATGGAATAACTCCAAGTTATTATATTAACGATTTGCGTTTCAAAGAAGCAAAAAGACGACTTAAAAATAGTGATGATGAAATTATAAACATTGCTTTTGCAACCGGTTTTGGGAGTTTATCTGCATTTTATAGATTTTTTAAAGAAAGAGCAAATATGTCGCCTACGGCATATAGAAATGGGTTGAAATAATGAAAAATTTTGCAATATATAAAACTCAATATGGAAACTTTAAAATTGAATATTCAGACGGTTATATAATATTTTTCAAGAAAATTTTTGTTGAAGAAATAACTGACTACGGCACAAAAAATTCTCTTACGGAAAAAGCTTATGCACAGCTTTTAGAATATTTTAGCGCAAAGCGAAAAGAATTTGATTTGCCATGTCAGCTAAACGGAACAGATTTTCAAAAAAAAGTATGGCAAGCCCTTCGTGCAATTCCTTATGGAGAAACAAGAACATATAAAGAAGTTGCTATAGCTGGTGGTTATCCAAAGG
>CAYJHF010000235.1:0-1602 GCA_964369905.1 uncultured Mailhella sp.
ACTTGGTTCAAAACGTCTATCAAGTTGCCAGTTGGAATTTAGCTCTTCCTCATTTTGCCAAAATCCCACCGCTAGGCCTGCTAAATAGGCAGCTCCTAAAGCTGTTGTTTCTGTAATTGTTGGACGTTCAACAACAAGTCCGGTTAAATCGGCTTGATATTGCATTAGCATATTATTTCGGCTAGCTCCACCGTCTACTCTAAGAGTTGAAATATCAATACCTGCATCTTTTTGCATGGCTTGAATAATTTCTAAGGTTTGCATTGCAATGGCTTCCAAAGCAGCTCTTGCAATATGCCCCTTTTGCGTTCCCCTGCTAATTCCATATATACTGCCCCTAGCATATTGATCCCAATGAGGTGCTCCAAGACCCACAAAAGCCGGCACAAAAACCACATTACCATTGTCTGCAACAGTGGAGGCCAAGGCTTCAATGTCAGCTGAGTCTTCAATAAGACCTAAACCGTCCCTAAGCCATTGAACAACAGCACCACCCACAAATACACTACCCTCAAGGGCATAACTTAGGCCATTTTGATTTTTCCAAGCAATGGTTGTTAATAAATTATTTTGACTTATCCCTGCCTTCTTTCCTGTGTTCATCAACAAAAAACAACCTGTACCATAAGTATTTTTAGCCATTCCTTCACTTAAACACATATTGCCATAAGTGGCAGCCTGTTGATCGCCGGCAATGCCACAAATGGGCAAGGACTGACCAAAAAATTCAGCATGACATTTTGCAATATTACTTGATGAGGGGACAATTTGTGGCAACATATTTCTTGGTATATTCATTATTTTGAGAAGTTCATCGTCCCAATCTAATGTGTGAATATTAAAAAGTAAAGTGCGGCTGGCATTGGAAGGATCAGTAATATGAAACTGCTTCTTGCTCAAATTCCAAATTAACCAAGTGTCAACTGTGCCAAAAAGAAGTTCACCATTTTCTGCCCTCTTTCTGGCATTTGGCACATGGTCTAAAATCCAATTAACCTTTGTGCCTGAAAAATAAGCATCTAAAACAAGTCCCGTTTTCTGCTTGATTAAATCTGCCTTGCCTTGCAATTTTAGCTCATCACAAAATCCTGCTGTTCTGCGATCCTGCCAAACAATGGCATTATAAATTGGCATTCCGCTTATTTTATCCCAAACAATAGTGGTTTCACGCTGATTTGTTATGCCTATACCGGCAACTTGGCTTGGTTCAATCTTAGCTTGCTTCAAGCATTTGCTTGCTACATGAATTTGTGTGTCAAAAATTTCATTGGGATTATGTTCCACAAAACCGGATTGTGGATAAATTTGCGTAAATTCCTTTTGCACCATCTGAATAATATTGGCTTTATGATCGAATAAAATAGCTCTTGATGAAGTTGTACCCTGATCTAAAGCTAAGATATAATTTTTATTCATAATTTATTCCTTTGATATTTTTTTGTGGAAAGGAAAAATCGGTTAAAAAATCTTTATTGAAAGGAAAAACTACTAAAGAATTTTTTTTGGGGAAGGGAAAAATTTTTGCTTACAAAAGTTTTTCTCTATAAAAATAAACTTGTTGAATTTAGTTTTGCATTAAAAAATCACTTTCTTTCATGGCTT
>CAYJHF010000236.1:0-1532 GCA_964369905.1 uncultured Mailhella sp.
AAATACCTTCTTGATAAAGTTTTTTAGCCTCATTATAATAATAGTCTGTATTTATTGTCCAAAGTTTAAGCCCTAATTTCATCAGACACGCCCTTTAGCTAAAAGATTATAAAACAATTTAATATTACTATCCAGAATAGCCAAGTGGATTTATTTATTATATAAAAAATAAATTTATTATTTAACCATAATACAATAAATATTTTGATTTTTCTTTATATCTTGTCTGGCAATTTTTCCAATCACCAAATAATCCAAATGTGCAGGCAATCCATCGCCCGGACGAGCATAATCAAGCATTTCTTGAGTTATTACACTTCCTTCAGCTATATCACAAGCAGCCACAACGCTACGTCTCGCTGTAATAGACTTTTTTCTTCCTTCATCTGTAATTATACGTCTTGTTTGCCCTAGAGCAATTTCTACTTCTCGAATACTTTTGACAAAGCCAGCTGCTTCATGGGGTTCAAGGGACATAATATGTTCAGGGCTTTTTATACATTTATCTAAAGTAATTGTTTTTTCAAGCATATTTGCCCCAATAGCCAAAGCGGCAACGTCCATAATATGGCCGGGGCTATGATCTGAAAAGGCCACAGGATAGGGAAACATTTGCTTAAGCGTGGTTAATACACGAAGATTTATACTTTCTAAATGAGCCGGATAACCAGATGGGCAATGATTTATAAGAATTTTTTTTGCTCCGGCTTTTTCAAGCACATCTACAGCTTGCTCCACTTCGCCTATTGTGGCATTTCCTGTGTCAATTTGAATAATCCAATCAAATTGAGCTACAAAACGCAATAAATAATGGTGATTAATATCACCTGAACAAATTTTAATACAATCACAACCTGCTTCTTGCAATAATAAAACTTCATCTTCAAAGGTGGCTGTAGAAAAGAAAAGAATGCCTTTGCTTTTACAATAGGTAATTAGTTCTTTCCATTCTTCTTTTGTCAATTCACGTCTTTGTAATATTTCTTGCAGTGACTCTGTTATTTTTTTTGTTATAAAATCTTTTTTGTTCACTAAAACTTCATAACTAATCATGGTTTCACGAGAAGGAACAAGTCTTTTGGCATTTACCATTTGAAATTTAATAGCATCAGCTTTGGCTTCTGCTGCCATATCCACCAGTTTTTTGGCTGTTATAAGTCCATCGTGGGTTGGACCGGCCTCAAATACAATACATACAGGGTAATTATCACCTATTTTATGTTTTCCCATTTGTAAAACTACTGGCATTTTATTGTCCTTTTTTTTGAAGATATTCGGCAAAGCAAATAGCCATTTCATAATCTTCTTGAGTGTCGATGTCTACCGAACGCATTTGTGGCATAAGGTAGCCTTTTAAGTTATTTCCATAAAATCGTTTAGACTTAGAAAAAGTGGAAGTTTTTACAGCATAAGTACTTCCATTATCAATAAATGCACTTGGAAGAGCTTGACTTTTCATATTCCTTATTAAAGGAAAAGCTGGAGATAAAAAATTGTTTGCATCAACTGTTAAGGCTTGGTATGGGGGGTGA